>NZ_BADD01000628.1 GCF_000333455.1 Rhodopseudomonas sp. B29 | reverse complement strand
GTTCCGGCCTGGACGACATCGCCCTTGTAGACTTGATCGCCTTCGTGCAGTTCCACCGCGACGCCGTTGCGGATCGCCGTGGCGCTGCCGGACATCTTGCTGACATGGCCGATCGGCGTGCTGGCGGGCGCCCCGCCCGGCCCAGCCTGCGCCACCTCGACTTCGCCGACAAGCGCGCGGATGTTGTCCGGCGACAGCCGCGCGCCGTCGAGCGACGACAGCCATGAACGGTGAGACCCGTGGAAATAGTCGGACACGACGAAGCGATCGCCGTGCTCAGGATAGGAAATCACCAGATCGGCGCCGGCCCGTGCGTAGTGGCCGCCGAACAAAAGGCGCGCATCGGGCACGATGACCGCGTCCGCCGCCGCGTGATGTTGCAAAACGTCTACAGCTGGATGCCCAGCGCCCAAATCAGCCTCCCCGAGGGAGACATGCGAGGAGAATTTGCCGACGAAATTCAATCCGCACCTGCAATTAGTTAAAGGCTGATGACGTGAGTTAGTGTTTCGTTAGCATAAACGGGTTCAACGCCCAAGCAGAGCTGATTGTCTCAGTGTCTCAATCGATCGTTCAGTTAATCTCGGAGCCGAACCGCGATCGGGCTCCCCCGCCGACTGCTTCAAATTGAATCGATCCGAAAAACCGGCGATTCACAGCGTTTTCAGCCCGTTCGGCCGCAGAAAGGAGCCGGAAACTCCTACCTGAAATCCTCGTCCCAACGATCCGGACACGCGCGAAAGTTGTAATTCGCGCCGATGCCCGGACGGGGGCGTCAGATGATGAGTTCCGGTTTGATGATCGGCCGGCGGTTTCGCGCGGCTGTTCTGGCAGGGTTCGTGGTGGTTGCAGCATCGGTGCCGGCAGGCGCCGCGCCGATGTGGTCGTCGGTCGCTTCCAGCATAGCGGAGCCGTTCGGGATGCAGGCGACGGCGCAGCCGGACGCCGCCCTGCAGGCCAAGTGGCAGACGCTGGCGCGCGAGAGCGAGGCCGAGCAGGAGGTGCTCGCCTTGTGTGCGGAAGCTCACGAACGTTGTTCGTCGCCTGCCGCGCTGCGTTTGCTCGACATCGCCGAACAGGCCAGGTCCCTGCCCGGCCGCGCGCGGCTCGGCATCATCAACCGCGCTATCAATTTGTCGATCCGTTTCGCTGCCGACGCTGGCCCCGCAGGCCCAACCGATGACTGGAGCGCGCCGCTGGCTACGCTGCAGCGCGGTGCCGGCGATTGCGAGGACTACGCCACTGCCAAGCTGGCGGCGCTCCGTCTCGCCGGCCTTGAGGCCAACGATCTCCGCCTCGTCATCGTCCACGACGATCGCCGCGACGAGGATCACGCAGTGGCGGCGGCGCGGCTCGACGGGCATTGGCTGATCCTCGACAACCGCAAACTGGTGATGCTGGAAGACGACGCGCTCGGCGGCATTCGTCCGATCGTTTCGGTCGATGCGCTGGGCACCTGGCGGCGTCCGGGCGACCACGACGAGAGCTTCCAGATCGCTTCGAATTGATCGGCGCGCCCGGCGAGGTCTGTTCGCGGAACCCGGATTTGCCGCATTCGCTGCCGCAGATCGGCGTCATGCAAAGCCGCTCCCTGATCGTCACCGTCGTCGTGGCCGGCGCCATCGTACTCACCGCCGCACAACCCCTGCAGGCGCGTGGCCTGCATGGCTTCGGCCGTTCAGGCCTGCACGGCCTCGGAATGCATGGCGGCGGGTTCGGCCGTGGCCCCGGCCGGCTCGACCCACAGGTCGCCAAGACCATCTCCGATGAGCACGAACGGTTGCTGAAGAAGCTCAAGGACATCTGCCGCGGCTGCTAGAGCTTTTCCGGTTCTGATAGAATCAGAACCGGAGCTCTAGATTCTTAATTTGACGCGTTTTCTTCACGCGAACCGGTATCCACTTCGCTCGAAAACGCTCTAGCCGGCGGCGGCGCCCGCTCAAGCCGCGATCTCGTAGCGATAGCCGGACGGCTCGGGCGCAATCGTCACCTTGCCGTTGATCTGGGCGAGCGCCGTGCTGATCAATTGCAGCCCGAAGCCGACGCCCGTCGCGCTCGGCGGCGGCGTAGCGCAATGCTCCTGCCAGACGATCCGCAGCGCTCCGGCCTCGCGCTGCCAAGTAATCTCGATGTAGCCGTCGCGGCCGCGGAGCGGGCCGTACTTCGCGGCGTTGGTCATCATCTCGTGGAAGGCGAGACTGAGGCTGCGCGCCTCCGCGACCGTCAGCGCCAGTTGCGGCCCGTTCAGCCGGACCTGATCGCCATGCGAGCGCTGCACTACCTTCGTGAGCAGCGCGCGAAGATCCAGCGGCGGCGGACCAGCCGGGTTGAGCAGATCGTCGGCTTCGGCGATGGCGCGGATGCGGCCGACCAAAGTCTCGGCTTCCGTCTTGTCGCTCACGCCCTTGCGCACCAGGGCGGAGATGATCGCCGCCTGGTTCTTGGAGCGATGCATCACTTCGCGCGCCAGCGTGGTGCGTTCGCGCTCGAGCTCTTCGTAGCTGAATACGGTCAGACGATGGAATTGCGCGACCGCGACCACCAACAATCCGCTGAGCGCGAACACGACGGCGCTCGATGCGGAGACGCCGGCGAGTACGACCGCGGTCATCTTCGGATCGAACAGCAGCCAGGCGGCCGCGACGGAGAGCGGGATCGCAAACAGGCCGGCGCGCCATCCACCGATCAGGCTCGCAATCAGGACGGCCGGGAAATAGGTGGCGAAGACCAGCGTCGGCGCAATCAGCGCCAGCAACAGCCGCATGACGGCGGCGCCAGCCACGCAGATCAGCGCGAGCAGCAGCGCACGCCCGCTGTCGAGATCCTGCCGCGCATACAGACGACGCCAGCGCGCCAGCAGCCATTTTGCGATTTGCTGTGAACCCGCCACCCGAACGCCCCCGTCCATCGTGTAAGCCACGACCTCGGCTGGTGTCGGGCAAAACGACGGCCGAACGAGGGCGTCGGAACAGGCTGCCGGCGACTGCGAATGGCAATGTCCCGGCGAAATGTTCCAGTCGGGAACGCTACGTCACACATTGGCGCACGGCGCGATCAATTGATCGGCAAGGCGTGACGATCCGCCACGCGGCGTCAGTTCGGCGGCACGCAGCCACCGATCGCCCTGGCGCATTCATAGCCTTGCGAGGTGCACTGCTCGAGCACGCTCGTCGGCGTCGCTCCCGCGACCCAGATCACGCCGCGTCCAGTCCGCCCGTAGCCGATGAACAGGCAACCTGCATTGCGCAAGCCGTCCTTGATCACCTTGCAGGTGCGCCCACCGCCGCGCCGACGGCATTCCCGGACCGCTACGATCTCCGCCTCGTCGCGCGACCATTGCGTCCCCGAATAGCCGAGGCTGACGCGAGCTGCGCCGTTACGCATGTGCCAAAGGCCGGCGGCGACGGCGATCCAGGCCTGCCGCCGCGGCGAGGCGGCCTGCGGCGCCGTCGGCATACCCGGGACCTCCGCGAGCTTCTGCTTGCCGTCGAAATACGAGATCTTGGTACACGGATCGGCGCCGACTCCGCCGCACTGACTGCCGTGCAGGTCGAGCAGCATCGCCGGCGTGCCGCCGTGCTTGATGAAGCTGATGCCGCGCACGTTCATGTCGAGTTCGAGCGAGTACGTGCCGTCGGCGTGCGACGCGTAGACCTGCGTCAGGCAACCGGCGCTTCCACAGAAGCTCGAGGACATCTCCCCGCATTTGGCCTGGCCGTAGTCGAGCACGTAGTCGTCGCGGGTGTCGCCGTTGACGTCCTTGCGGGTGACGAAACCGCTCTCGAAACTCAGCCGGTCGGGTGAGCAGGCTCGCTGCAGGGTGTCGACGGAACGGCGGATCGAGGGCGGCAGATCCTGCAACTCGTCACCGCGGGCGGGGCCGACGATGGCGATCAGCAGGCTGACGACGGTCGCTAGTCGCGATGAAATTCCAGCCACGTCATGGTCCGGCAATGTACATACTACGCCGTCGATCGTAGCGGCACAGGTTGCCGGTGCAATGCCGCCGCGACGGTTCGCGCCTCTACGTTAGTCGCATCCGCGAACTTGATCCGCGCGCCCATCGCCCGCGCAATGACGCAACGGCCCGGCGAGGCGCGCCGCCCTGTCTCATCCCGCCTTCTTGACGTCCTTGATCTCGGCGAAGGTAATGCCTTCGGCGCGGTCGCGGGTGTAACCCAGATAGAACTCGTTCTTGGCCAGGTACACCGGATCGCCGTCGACATCGTCGGCGATCGACGAGCCGTTGGCGGCGATGAAGGCATCCAGTTTCTTGCGGTCGTCAGAAGCTATCCAGCGCGCCAGCTGAAATTCGGAGACTTCGAAATCGACCGGGAGCTGATACTCGGCGGCAAGCCGGGCCTTCAGCACGTCGAGCTGCAGCGGGCCGACGACACCGACCAGCGCCGGCGCGCCGTCGCGCGGCCGAAACACCTGCACGACGCCCTCTTCGGACATCTGCTGCAGCGCTTCCTTCAGCTTCTTGGCCTTCATCGCATCGGTCAAGCGGACGCGGCGGACGATTTCCGGGGCGAAGCTGGGCACGCCCACGAAGGTCACGTCCTCGCCCTCGGTCAGCGTATCGCCGATGCGCAGCGTGCCGTGATTGGGAATGCCGACCACGTCGCCGGCGAACGCCTCGTCGGCGACCGAGCGATCCTGGGCAAAGAAAAACTGCGGCGACGACAGCGGCATTGCCTTGCCGGTACGCACCAGCTTGGCCTTCATGCCGCGCGTCAGCTTGCCCGAGCACAGCCGCGCGAAGGCGATACGGTCGCGGTGGTTCGGATCCATGTTGGCCTGGATCTTGAACACGAAGGCGCTCATCTTCGGCTCGTCGGCGGCGATCTTGCGCGCGCTGCTCTCCTGCGCCCGCGGCGGCGGCGCGTAGCGGCCCAGGCCTTCGAGCAAATCGCCGACGCCGAAATTGCGCAGTGCCGAGCCGAAATACACCGGCGTCAGATGGCCCTCGCGAAACGCCTCGAGCTCGAACGGCTTGCAGGCCTCGGTGGCGAGTTCGAGTTCCTCCTTCACCGCGGCGACGTCGAGATTGGGGTGGCGCTTGCCGAGGTCGTCGATGCTGATCTGCTCGGCCGCGCCGGTCTTGGCGCCGCCGCCGTCGAGCAGCCGCACGCCGCCGTTCAGCACGTCATAGGTGCCGAGGAAGTCGCGGCCGCGGCCGACCGGCCAGGTCATCGGCGTGGTGTCGAGCGCCAGCGTCTTCTCGATCTCGTCCAGGAGATCGAAAATCTCGCGGCTCTCGCGGTCCATCTTGTTGATGAAGGTGATGATCGGAATGTCGCGCAGCCGGCAAACCTCGAACAGTTTTCGCGTGCGAGCCTCGATGCCTTTCGCCGCGTCGATCACCATCACGGCGCTGTCGACCGCCGTCAGCGTCCGGTAGGTGTCTTCGGAAAAATCTTCGTGGCCCGGCGTGTCGAGCAGGTTGAACACGAGCCCCTCGAACTCGAAGGTCATCACCGAGGTGACCACCGAGATGCCGCGCTCGCGCTCGATCTTCATCCAGTCCGACCGGGTGTTGCGGCGCTCGCCCTTGGCTTTGACCTGACCGGCCAGGTTGATGGCGCCGCCGAACAGCAGCAGCTTTTCGGTCAGCGTGGTCTTGCCGGCGTCAGGATGCGAGATGATCGCAAAGGTGCGACGCCGCGCCACTTCCTGGGCGAGCGAAACCGGAGCATGGGATGGCGTTTCCGCCGCATGCGCGACGTCGGGCATTGGTTCGGACATGGGTTGAGGCTGTGGCAAAGAAACCCGGCGCAATCAAGGGCGTTGCGGCGGGACTTTCGCACCGGTTGGTCGCTGGCGAGCGCCCGCCTCCGGTCTCATATGGGGCACCAATATCCCGGTCCAAGTGACTGGATGGGCTGAAGGAGTTCGAGCAATGGCGTGGGCGATCCTGTTCGTGGCCGGGCTGATGGAGATCGGCTGGGCGATCGGCCTGAAATACACCGAGGGCTTCACCCGCCTGGTGCCGTCGGTGCTGACGCTGGCCGCCATGGCCGCCAGCGTGATGCTGCTCGGTCTGGCCCTGAAGACGCTGCCGATCGGCACCGCCTATGCGGTCTGGACCGGGATCGGCGCCGTCGGCACCGCCGCGCTCGGCATCGTGCTGTTCGGTGACCCGGCGACCGCCGCCCGCCTCGGCTGCATTGGTCTGATCGTCGCCGGCATCATTGGGCTGAAGCTGGTGACGTAAGTACCGCCTATCCCCGTCATTGCGAGCGACGAAGCAATGACGGAGCAGTCTCAGGGCAGAAGCCGCGCCGCCCAATACGCCACCGCGGCCACCAGGGCCGAGGCCGGGATGGTGATCACCCAGGCATAGACGATCGAGCTGGCGACGTTCCAGCGCACCGCCGACATCCGTCGCGCCGCGCCGACGCCGACGATGGCGCCGGTAATCGTATGAGTTGTCGACACCGGCACGCCGAGGAAGGTCGCGGCGAACAGCGTCGCGGCGCCGCCGGTCTCGGCGCAGAACCCCTGCATCGGCGTCAGCTTGGTGATGCGCAGGCCCATGGTGCGGACGATGCGCCAGCCGCCCATCAACGTGCCCAGCGCCATCGACGCCTGGCAGGCCAGCACCACCCAGAACGGCACCGAAAATTCGCTGCCGAGATGCCCCTGCGAGTAGAGCAACACGGCGATGATGCCCATCGTCTTCTGAGCGTCGTTGCCGCCATGGGCGAGCGAATACAGCGACGCCGAGGCGAATTGCAAGATACGGAAGGCGCGGT
>NZ_BADD01000629.1 GCF_000333455.1 Rhodopseudomonas sp. B29 | reverse complement strand
TGCGGAGCTGATCGATGTCCTGCGGATTGACCTTGGCCTCGACCGACAGGCTGTCGGTCTGCGGCACGATCTGCATGATCGTGTCGCCCGCGGTGATGACGCCGCCGACCGTATGCACCGTCGATTGCAGCACGATGCCGTCCTGCGGCGCGCGGATGTCGACACGGCGGAGCTGATCCTCGGCTGTGACCTTGCGCTCGATCAGTTCGCCGATCTTGTCGTTGGCCTCGCGCAGATCCTTCGACACCTCGCTGACCAAATCCTTGTCGACCTGGATGATCTGCAGCTCGGTCTCGCTGATCTTGCCCTTGGCCTGCGCCCGCGCGGCGACGAGTTGGGCGCGCTCGCCGGTGAGCCGGGCGCGGTCGCGCTCCAGCGTGGTCAGCCGAGAAATCTGCACCAGCTTCTGCTGATACAACAGGCGCACGCCGATCAGCTCCTCGTTGACGAGGTCGATCTCGTGCGTCTTGGCTTCCGCCTGCGCGTCGAGGCCGGTGATCTCCTGATTGAGTTGATCGATGCGCTCGCGCAGCTGCGCCTTCTGGCCGTTGCGGCCGGAGGTGCGGACTTCGAACAGTTTCGTCTCGCTGGCCATCACGCCGGCGGCCTCGGGATCGCCCGAAAGATCGAGCAGCGGCTTGGGAAACGTGATGTGATCGGCGCCCTCCTGCTCGGCCTGCAGCCGCGCCGCGCGGGCCCACAGCCCGACCAGGTTTTTGTTGACGATAGCCAGCCCGGCCCGGGTGACGGTGTCGTCCAGCCGCACCAGTATCTGACCTTCCTTGACCACATCGCCGTCGCGGGCGCGGACCTCGCCGACCACGCCACCGGTCGGGTGCTGCACCTTCTTGACGTTGGATTCGACCACGACCTGACCGGGCGCGATCAGCGCGCCGGAGATTTCCGCAGTTGAGGCCCAGCCGCCCAGGCCGCCGCCAAGCAGCGCCACCACCGCGACGCCGACGAACAGATGCCGCCGGATCGATCGCCACGGATCGGACGTGCGCGGTCCGCTGATCATGTGTTGTTGCATCGCCTGACCGGTCATGGCTTGGCCGCTCCGCCGTCCTTGACGATCTTGATCGGCGGCGCCGGCCGCTGCAACACCTCAGCCAGCACCGTCTCCTTCGGCCCGAACGCCTGGGCGCGGCCGTCGCGCATCATCAGCACCAGATCGACTGCCTCGATGCCGACCGGCCGATGCGCCACCACCACGACGATGGCGCCGCGCTCGCGCGCGCCGCGGATGGCGCGGGTCAGCGCCTCGTCACCTTCGGAGTCGAGATTGGAGTTCGGCTCGTCGAGCACGATCAGGAACGGATCGCCATACAGCGCCCGCGCCAGCGCGATGCGCTGAGCCTGGCCGGCGGACAGCGCGTGGCCCTGCTCGCCGATCTGGGTGTCGTAGCCGCCCTGCATGGTCACGATCATCTCGTGCACGCCGGCCTGGCGGGCCGCAGCGATAATCGCGTCGGCCTGCGCGTCCGGATCGAACCGGCTGATATTCTGCGCCACGGTGCCGGCGAATAACTCGACGTCCTGGGGCAGATAGCCGATATGGCGGCCGAGCTGATCGCCTGACCATTGCTCCAGAGCAGCTGCATCGAGCCGAACATGGCCGCGTGCCGGCCGCCACACGCCGACCAGAGCACGTAGCAGCGAGGACTTGCCCGAGCCGCTCGGCCCGATGATGCCGAGCCCCTGCCCGGCTTCCAGCGCGAATGTCACGTCCTGCACCACGAGCTTCTGCTCGCCCGGCGGCAACACGCTGAGCGCCTCGACTGCGAGATTCTTGGTCGGCGGCTGCAACTGCGTCGGCTCGTCCTTGGCCGGCAAGTTTGCCAGCAGCCCGCTCAGCCGCCCGCAGCTCTGGCGCGCGGCGACGAAGCCCTTCCAGTTGGCGATCGCGAGATCGACCGGCGCCAGCGCGCGGGCGCTGAGGATCGATCCGGCGATGATGATGCCGGCCGTCGCCTGCTGATTGATGACGAGATAAGCGCCGACGCCGAGCACGGCCGACTGCAGCATCATGCGCAGCACCTTGGCGATTGCGCCCAGCCCACCAGCCACGTCGCTGGTGCGGCGATTGCCCTCGAGGTAATGGCTGTTGGCGCCCGCCCACAGCCGCGTCATCCGCGAAGCCATCCCCATCGCCACCAGCACCTCGGCATTGCGGCGGCTGGCGGTGGCGATGTCGCTGCGCCGGTTGGCCAGCGCCGTGGTCCGGCTCCCGGCGGAGCGGACCATGATCTCGGTCAGCACCGTCAGCAGCACCAGGATCATAGCGCCCGCCAGCGCGGTCAGGCCGATCATGGTGTGAAACGCGAAGCAGATCGCCAGATACAACGGCAGCCACGGCAGATCGAACAGCGCGCTCGGCCCCATCCCCGAGAGGAAGCTGCGCACGCTGTCGAGATCGCGCAGCGGCTGGACGCCGCCGGCCCGGTCACCGGCGACGAGCGGCAGCCGCACGACGCTGTCGAACACCCGCCCGCTGAGTGCCTCGTCGAGCGCCCCGCCGATCCGCACCAGGACGCGGCCGCGGATCAGTTCGAGCACGCCCTGGGCGATGTAGAGGCCCGCCGCCAGCACGATCAGCGCCACCAGCGTCGGCACGCTGCGGCTCGGCAGTACGCGGTCGTAGACCTCGAGCATGAACAGCGAGCCGGTCAGATACAGCACGTTGATCATCGCGCTCATCAGCCCGACGCCGATGAACGCGCCGCGGCAGGCCGCGAGCGCACCAGCAAGCTCTGAGCGCGGCGTCGGGCCGAGATAGCGGGAGGACGCGCGCGTGATGCTCAAGGTGGTGGTGCTCTCCGGACGACGAAGATGACCGCGGCATCGGCCGCGGCCTGCAATGCAAGGTACTATGCCATCCGGCGCGACGCCGTGTGGAGCGACCAGCGCTGAAGGTTAACAGACGCTCGATCAGACCGAGTGCGGCCCGCCGGAAACGATGAAGTCGCTGGCGTACAGGTGATGGACGCTCTGCACCGTGATGGTGTGGTGGTCATCGACCCTGATCAACGCGTCGCCGCCCTGGTAGCTGACGTGTTGATTGATCCAGCGATTGAGATTGTTGGTGCTGACCAAGTCGGACAGATCGATCTGATCGCCCTGGGAGTGGCTGAAGTCGGTTATCTTGTCCTGCCCGGTGTGATTTTGGAACACGAACTGATCGGCCCCGGCTCCGCCACTCATCGTGTTGTTGCCGTTGACGGCAAACAAGACGTCTCTGCCGGAGGACCCAGTCAGCGTACTGCTCGCCCCCGATGGATTGGGATTGAACACGAACGTGACGGTATCGCTGGCGCCAAAGCTGTCCGCGATCTTCACGGTCAGCTTGCCGTTGCTCCCGTCGGGAACGTCGACCGGGTTCTGCAGAACGTGATCGAGCGTACTGGAGGTTTCGCCGCTCCCAACCGTCAGCTTGTAAACCTCATTGCGTCCGGCATCGTCATCCGATGCTGTAAGACCCGTGATGGCAGCGTGTCCGTTGGACCACGCAAGATGCACATGATCGGTGTCGAGCACCGGCGCATCGTTGGTCCAATCGATCTCGGTGCCGCCGTGCCAGTCATAGCTGAATGTCAGATGGGCGTAGGTGTCGTGATCGACGGTGAAGAAATCGCTCCGCCCCCAGCCGTAATGAATCTGAGCCTGACCGTCGCTGTCGAAGGTCACACGGATCTGCCACGGCGCGATGCCGGCGAGATCTATGCTGTCACCCGCCCCCATCCCGCTCACCGTGCCGGTGAAATTCGAGCCCCAGCCGAGCACGAGCGTATCGCTGCTGTCGCCCTGGAACGTCACATTGGCGTCCGATCGGCCGCCGAATTCCAACGTACCGCCGTCGATCAGCGCGCTGCCGTGTCCGGTGACGTCGCCGTCGATTTCCAATACGCCTTTGCGGGCTTCGAGCGTGCCGTGATTGATCACGTCGCCGACGATTTCGAGGCCGCCGAGCGAATTTGAGACGACCAGACCATCGTTGTGAAACACGCCACGGCCGGTATCGATCACCAGCTCGAACCAGCGATTGGTCGACTCGATCGTGCCGCCGACATCGTTGATCAAATTGAGCCGACCGCCACCGAGATTGCCGTAGCCGTCGATGGTGTTGTCGACGTTTTCCAGCGTGGCGATGTGCCACCCGTCGAACTTGCCGGTGATCGTGTCGAACACGCCGTCGAGCGTGACGTGGCCGTTGGCGCCCTCCAATCGCGCGTAGCCGTCTATCAGCAGGGTCGAACCGGCGAAGAAATTGTCGATCGTCAGTTGACCGTAGTTCTGCACCACGCCGTCGAGTTCGAGCGTGACGTAAGGATGCAGCTCGACGTTGCCGTGGTTGATGAACGGGCCGGTGACGTCGATCGTGTGCGGGTAGCCGGTGTTGGTGATATCCAGCGACGCGCCGGGCGCGATCTCGAGGCCCGCGATGGTCACGTTGCCGGTGAGGTTGACCGTCGTAGAGCCGGTGAACGACACGAATTCGCTGCTGGTCGGCGTGTGGCCGAGGCTCCAGTTAGCCGGGTCGCTCCAGTCGCCGGGCTGTCCCAGTCCAGTCCAGACATTGACGTTGTCGAGCGTGACGGTGACGTCGACCGCAGCGCTGGCATGGTTCGCCGCGGCGCCATCATCGGCTGTGATCGTGAAGGTGGGCGAGACCCCTGCCGCGTCCGCAACGAAGCGAACGTTGCCCGCGGAGAGATCGGCACTGGTGAAGCTGGTACCGGGCGACCAGAGCTCGGCCAGGCTGTCGTAGACCTCGAAATGTCCGCCGCTGACGTTCGTCACCGAGAAGGTGAAGCTCGTGCTGTCCGGATCGCTGACGACGAAGTTGGCGCTGCTCAGCGTCACGGTCCCGCCGGCATCGACTGCAATCGACGCCGACGTAATCGTCGGCGCCTGATTGACCGGCGTGTAGTCGACATTGCCGCTGACGATGCTGCTGAGATTGCTGGCGCTGGCGCCGTCGTTGGCCTGGATGCTGAACGTCGGCGCGACGCCGCTGGTGTCGGCGATGAAGCGGACGTGGCCGGCAGCCAAATCGGCGCTGGTGAAGCTGGTGGCGTCGATCCAGGAAACGCCATCGAGCGTGACCTGGAAGCGACCGTGCGTCACGTTCGAGACGGTGAAGGTGAAGCTGGTGCTATCCGGATCGCTGACCACGATGTCCGAGGTGCCGAGCACGACGGTGCCGCCCTCCGCGACGTTCAGCGCGGCATGCGTGATCACCGGCGCGTCGTTGACGCCGTCGATGGTCAGCACCAGCGTCTGGTGCAGCGTATCGGGGCCGGACTGGCTGTCGAAGCCGATCGTATAGCGCGCCTGCTGCCCCTCGCCGAGGAACGCGAACGCCGCCGGATCGTAAGTCACCGCACCAGTGTTCGGGTCGATCACCAGCAGCGTGGTCAGATCGATGTTGCCGGGCGTCGTGGCCGGACCGGTCGCCGAGATGATATGCGCCGAGCCCGGCACGTAGCGCACGATCACGTCCGCCGGGTCCGGATCGGTGATGATGACGTTGTCGCCGATCGTGAAGCTCGGCGTATCCTTCACCGGGTTGACGACCGCGGTCGGCGACGCGTTGAAGCGCGTCACGGTGACGATAATCGGCGCGGTCGGCTCGGTGCCGGGCAGATTGATCGGGATCGGGGTCGGAATCCCGATCGGAAGATCCGGGTTCTGCTGGAACTTGAGCGGATCGGGATTGGTGGCGCCCGGCACCGGCGACGGCGGCGACGAGCCGATGCCGGAGCCGCCGGATTGCGGGTTGGCGTTCGGCACGTAGTTCGGAAAGAACTGCTGCAGCGTGAAGGCGATGATGCCTTGCGCCAGCGGAGACAGCGGCGGCGCCTGCACGGTCGAGACGGTCTGGTCGCCGGTGATGGTCGTGACC
>NZ_BADD01000630.1 GCF_000333455.1 Rhodopseudomonas sp. B29 | reverse complement strand
CCACCATCGGCGACGACAAGCTGACGCTGCAGATGAATTCGCTGGACGCGCAGATCCAGGCGCTGCAGGCGCAGGCCAATCAGGCGCAGATCGATTACGACCGAACCTCCGGGCTGGTCGAGCGCGGCATCACGGCGCGGACCAAGCTCGACGAGGCGCGCACCAATCTCAACGTCGCCGACAACAATCTGCGCGCCAAGACCTCCGAGCGCGCCGTGGTGCAGCAGCAATTCAAGGAAGGCCAGGTACTGGCGCCGGACGACGGCCGCGTGCTGAAGAAGATGGTCACGCTCGGCTCGGTGATGCTGCAGGGCGATACGATCGTCACCGTGGCGCAGCAGCACTACAAGCTGCGGCTGCGCGTGCCCGAGCGGCACGCTCGATTCCTCAAGGCCGGCGACCGCATCCGCGTGGACGGCGCGGAATTCGGCGATGCGCAGGCGAAGTACGGCACCATCGACCTCGTCTACCCGCAAATCGAGGACGGCCGCGTCGTGGCCGATGCGACGGTCGAAGGGCTCGGTCAGTATTTCGTCGGTGATCGGCTGCGGGTGTGGATCTCGGCCGGCGAGCGGCCGGCCTTCGTGATCCCGCAGCGCTTCATCACTACCAAATTCGGTGTCGACTATGTGCAGCTCGGCGAGCCGGGCAAGACCGTCGCGGTGCCGGTGCAGCGCGGCCGCGAACATCCGACGCCGCAAATGCCCGATGGGCTCGAGATTCTGTCGGGCCTGCGTAACGGTGACAAGCTGGTGCAGCCGTGAACCTTGGTATCTCCGGTCGCCTGACCAAGGCGACCATTCAGTCGCCGCTCACTCCGTTGTTTCTGCTCGCCGCGTTGGTGGTCGGGCTGATCGCGCTCGCCGCCATTCCGCGCGAGGAAGAGCCTCAGATCAGCGTTCCGATGGTCGACATCACCGTCAACGCCGACGGCTTGCGCGGCCCCGACGCGGTCGAGCTGGCGACCAAGCCGCTCGAAGCCATCGTCAAGGGCATCGACGGCGTCGAGCACGTCTACAGTCAGACCGAAGACGACCGCGTCATGGTGACGGCGCGCTTCCTGGTCGGTACCAAGGCCGAGGACGCCATCCTGCGCGTCCACGAGAAGATCCGCGCCAACATCAATGCGATTCCGGTCGGCATTCCCGAGCCGCTGATCGTCGGCCGCGGCATCAACGACGTCGCCGTCACCGTGCTGACGCTGTCGCCAAAGCCCGAAGCGGCTTCGCGCTGGACCGACAAGGATCTCTACGAACTCGCCGACAAGCTGCGCTCCGAGCTGATGAAGGTCGACAGCATCGGCCTCACTTACATCTCCGGCGGCGGCGCGCAGCAGATCCGCGTCGAGCCCGATCCAGAAAAGCTGTCGCTGTATGGCGTGACGCTGCAGCAGCTCGTCGCCAAGGTGAAGGACGCCAACCGCTCCTTCCTGGCCGGCAGCGTGCGCGATGCCGGCACGATGCGGAGCGTCTCGGCGGGGCAGACCATGATCGGCGTTCCCGATATCGGCCTTTTGCTGATTGGCACGCGTGATAATCGCCCGGTCTATGTCAAGGACGTCGCCGCGGTGATCATCGGTCCGAACGCCGCCGAGCATCGAGTCTGGAACGACGCGCGGGACGGCAGCGGCAAATGGGACCGCGTGCCGGCTGTCAGCCTGGCGCTCGCCAAACGCGCCGGCGCGAACGCGGTGGTGGTGTCCCACGACATCAAGGCGCGGCTCGCCACACTCGAAGGCACGCTGATCCCGAGTGACGTTGCGGTGACGGTGACACGCGACTACGGCGAGACCGCCAACGAAAAGGCCAACGAACTGCTGCTGCATCTCGGCATCGCCACGGTGTCGATCGTGGTGCTGATCGTGATCGCGATCGGCTGGCGCGAGGCGGTGGTGACCGCGGTGGTGATCCCCACCACGATCCTGCTGACGCTGTTTGCGGCGAACCTGATGGGCTACACCATCAACCGCGTCAGCCTGTTCGCGCTGATCTTCTCGATCGGCATCCTGGTCGACGACGCCATCGTGGTGGTCGAGAACATCGCCCGGCATTGGGGCATGAAGGATGGCCGGTCGCGGATGCAGGCGACGATCGAAGCGGTTGCCGAAGTCGGCAACCCCACCGTGATCGCGACGCTGACCGTGGTGGCGGCGCTGCTGCCGATGTTGTTCGTGTCCGGGATGATGGGCCCCTATATGGCGCCGATCCCCGCCAATGCGTCGGCCGCGATGCTGTTCTCGTTCTTCGTGGCGATGATCATCGCGCCGTGGCTGATGCTGCGGCTGGCACCGAAGGGCGCCGCGATGGCGGCGCATGGCGATCACGACGAGGGCCGGCTCGGCCGCCTGTATCGCCGTATCGCCACGCCGATCGTGGCGTCGAAGCGGGCGTCGTGGCGGTTCCTGCTCGGGGTCGGCATCGCGACGCTGCTGTCGATGGCGCTGTTCTACACCAAGTCGGTCACCGTCAAGCTGTTGCCGTTCGACAACAAGAGCGAGATCGCCGTGATGGTCGATCTGCCAGAAGGTGCAACGCTGGAAGACACCGAGCGCACGTTGTTCGCAGCCGCCGACATCGCCCGCGGCCTGCCCGAGATCACCTCGGTGCAGTCCTATGCGGGCACGCCGGCGCCTTTCAACTTCAACGGCCTGGTGCGGCATTATTACTTGCGCGAGCGGCCGGAGCTCGGCGAGTTGCAGGTCAATCTGAAGGAACGTGGCGATCGCAGCCGCGCCAGCCACACCATCGCGCTCGATCTGCGCCAGCGGTTGAAAGCGCTGAACGTGCCGGAGGGCACCAGCATCAAGGTCGTCGAGGTGCCGCCGGGGCCGCCGGTGCTCTCGACGCTGCTGGCCGAAATCTACGGCCCCGACGCCGCCTCCCGCCGCGCCGTCGCGCTCGAGGTGAAGAAGATCTTCAAAGAGGTGCCGTTCATCGTCGATGTCGACGACTCGATCGGCGAGCCGCGGCCGCGGCTGCGCTTGTCGATCGATCAGGATCGGCTGGAGTTCTTCGGCGTCGAGCAGAAGGACGTCTACGACACCATCGCGACGCTGTTCGGCGGCACCTCGATCGGCTACTCGCATCGCGGCGAGGACCGCAATCCGATCGAGATCGCGGTGCGGCTGCCGAAGCGCGATCTCGAATGGAACGAGGCGCTGGCCTCGACGCCGGTGCCAGCCAATACGTTGCCCGGCGCCAAGACAGTGGTCGAACTCGGCCAATTGGTGAAGGCGACCCGGGAAGTCGGCTCGCCGCTGATCTTCCGCCGCGACGGCCGCTTCGCCGACATGGTGGAGGCGGAACTCGCCGGCAAATTCGAGGCGCCGCTCTACGGCATGCTCGAGGTCGATCGCCTGATCGAGAGCCACGACTGGGGCAAGCTGCCGAAGCCGGCGATCAGCCTGCACGGCCAGCCAACCGACGAGGCCAAGCCGACCGTGCTGTGGGACGGCGAATGGGAAATCACCTGGGTGACGTTCCGCGACATGGGCGCGGCGTTCGGCGCCGCGATCCTCGGCATCTATGTGCTGGTGGTGGCGCAGTTCAAAAGCTTCAAGCTGCCGCTTGTGATCCTCACCCCGATCCCGCTGACGCTGATCGGCATCCTGATCGGCCACTGGCTGCTCGGGGCGCCGTTCACCGCCACCTCGATGATCGGCTTCATCGCGCTGGCTGGCATCATCGTGCGCAACTCGATCCTCCTGGTCGATTTCATCCGCCACTCCGGCGGGGAGGGCAAAAGCTTGCGCGAGGTCGTGCTGCAGGCCGGCGCGGTGCGGTTCAAGCCGATCCTGCTCACCGCGCTGGCGGCGATGATCGGCGCGGCGACCATCCTGCTCGATCCGATCTTCCAGGGCCTGGCGATCTCGCTGCTGTTCGGCCTGGCATCGTCGACGCTGCTCACCGTGCTGGTGATCCCGGCGATCTACATCGTGCTGCGTGACAAGCCGCCGCAAGCACCAAGCGCCTGACCGCAAAGGGATGGCGCGGCGGCGCGATCCGGGGCACAAGGTGCGGGTCCGCAAGCAAAGGATTGGACCCGATGATGCTCACCCGCCGGTCGACTCTGCTGACCGCTCTGTCGCTCGCGCCGGCGCTGGTGCTCTCACGACGCGCGCTCGCCGCGACCGCCGAGCCCGAGCCGGAGGATGTATTGTCGACCAATGCGGTGCTGCGCGATCCGCAGATTCCGGCGGCCGGCAATCCGGACGGTGACATCACCATCGTCGAGTATTTCGATTATCGCTGCCCGTACTGCAAGAAAGTCGCCCCCGAGCTGCTGCAGGTGGCGAAGGACGACGGCAAGGTCCGGCTGATCTTCAAGGACTGGCCGATCTTCGGCGGCATCTCGGTCGACGCCGCCAAGCTGGTGCTGGCCACCAAGTATCAGGACAAATTCCCGACCGCCCACGAGGCGCTGATCGGCGCCAAGTCGAATCTCACCGCGTCGGTGATCGACGACACGCTGGCAGCCGCGGGCATCGACGTCGCCAAGGCCAAGCAAGACCTCGAAACCAACAAAACCACGATCGAAGCCGTACTGGCCCGCAACGACGCCCAGGCCAAGGCCTTCGGCTTCCAGGGCACCCCCGCCTTCATCGTCGGCCGCTTCCGCGTNGCGGGCGTGCTCGATGCCGCGATGTTTCAGGCCGCGATCAAGGATGCGCGGGCAGCGGCGGCGAGGGGGAAAAGTAAGCGACTTATCCAAAGCACCGACTT
>NZ_BADD01000631.1 GCF_000333455.1 Rhodopseudomonas sp. B29 | reverse complement strand
CATGAGGAAGAGAGCGGCTGCGGCTGCAATTGCGGGAACGCTGGCTGATTTCCTTCAACGTTTTCGCCGTCATTGCGAGGAGCGTAGCGACGAAGCAATCCAGCTGAGTGCACGGAGCTGGATTGCTTCGCTTCGCTCGCAATGACGCTTTCAGTTCGTCATGCGCGGGCTTGACCCGCGCATCCATCGCGTGCGGAGCGCGCCGATAAGAAAGTTCTCGAAAGAGTATCTTTCGAAGAGGATGGATTGCCGGGTCAAGCCCGGCAATGACGGCGGATAGTGGTCAAGAAAACGCCGTCCCGCTGCCGACCCCGAGTTTCTTGAACACCATCGCGGCCGGGCAGAAGCCGGTGAACGACGCCTGCAGCATGTTGGCGCCGGCGAAGGCGGTCAGCAGCAGCCAGTAAGGGCTGACCAGCCAGGCGAGCACGACGCTCGTCAGCACGACGCAGCCGGCGAAAGCGAGTACGGCGCGATCCAAATTCATTGTCGTTGCTCCTTCAATAGCGACATCATCTCGAAAACGCTGGTCGGCAAAGCTGTCTGGTCGCGTGACCGGCACCCGGCCGGTTGCCTTGCCGCGAGGGCTCGGGGCTGACAATCCGAACCCGACCGGGCTGTTGACAATATATTCGTAAAATCGTATATGCGCAACTATGAATATAAAGGCCGAGATGATGGAGGCGGCGGCCGATCAGGCCAGCGAGCTTTTGAAGGCGCTGTCCAATCGGCACCGGCTCATGATCGTCTGCCAGCTGATCGGCGGCGAACGATCGGTCGGTGAGCTGGCGGCCTCGGTGGGGCTGCGCGATTCCACCGTGTCGCAGCATCTGGCGCTGCTGCGCAAAGACGAATTGGTGGCGACGCGGCGGGACGGCCAGACCATCTACTACGCGATCGCCAGCGAGCCGGCGCGCGAGATCTTGACCACATTGTATCGGCTGTACTGCCCGGCGACGCCGCAGGCGGGAGCCAAGGCCGAGAGGAGTTGACGATGATACTGGGATGGATCGGGGGCGGTGCGGTCGCGGCGCTGCTGCTGGGCGCGGGCGCTGCGCAGGCGGCGCAGGTGATGACGGTGACGGAGCAGGCGCTGTCGGACGACAAGGCAGTGTTCGCCACGGTCGAGAGCATCAGCGTGGTGCCGGCCCGCGCGCGCATCGGCGGCACGGTGATCGCGCTGAAAGTGCGCAAAGGCGACAGCGT
>NZ_BADD01000632.1 GCF_000333455.1 Rhodopseudomonas sp. B29 | reverse complement strand
CCGCTGTTGCTCATCAATGTTTCTCCCTGCCGCGCCTGTGTCCGGCGTCTTGCGGGAATTGTGGGCGAGTTCCCAAGCCTGTGCAAGCCGTGCAGGCCGGCCTGCATCGGAAGGGTTTGGCGTCGGCGATGCGGCGCGATAGGAAGAGGGGCGCCGCGTCCGCGGTCAGCCGCTCCCCACCCGGATCATTCCTTGTCGATCATCCTCGATCCCTGGTTCTACGCCGCCGCCGTGCCGGCGGTGATCATCCTCGGCCTCGCCAAAGGCGGCTTCACCGGCGTCGGCATCGCGGCGACGCCGCTGCTGGCGCTGTATCTGCCGCCGCTCGAAGCCGCGGCGCTGCTGCTGCCGGTGCTGATCAGCCAGGATCTGATCTCGCTCTACGTGTATCGCCGGCACTGGGATGGCGAAAATCTGAAGATCATGTTGCCGGGCGCGCTGGTCGGCATGGCGCTGGCATGGTGGACCGCCTCGATCGTGTCCGACGATGCGGTGCGGATCATCGTCGGCAGCGTCGGTTTGATCTTCGTGCTCAACATGGCGCTGCGGCCGGATCTGCATGTGACGAAGCATTCGCGGCCGGCTGGGCTGTTCTGGGGCGCGGTGTCGGGCTTCACCTCGTTCATGACGCAGGGCGGCGGCCCGCCGTTCCAGGTCTATGTGCTGCCGCAGCGGTTGCCCAAGCTGGTGTTCGTCGGCACAACCACGATCTTCTTCGCCATCATCAATGCGCTGAAGATCGGCCCCTATCTGGCGCTCGGCAATTTCACCACCGCCGATATCGGCACCTCGATCGCGCTGCTGCCGCTCGCCGCGGTGGCCAATCTCGGCGGCATCTGGCTGGTCAAGCACATGCCGACCGAGCTGTTCTATCGGCTCGCCTACATCCTGCTGTTCGGCGTGTCGGTCGCCCTGCTGATTCAGGGCGGCTCGCATCTGTTGCTGCGGTAGCTCTCTTGTCGTTCGATCGTCGTTGCCGGCTTGCCATAGGCACTGAGTCCTCATCCTGAGGAGCCGCGGCGTAGCCCGCAGGGCGAAGCCGCTGCGTCTCGAAGGATGAGGCCACGGGTGCCTGCGGTCCATGGTTCGAGACGGCGCTTCGCGCCTCCTCACCATGAGGTCATACGTGTAGTAACGCTCTGGAAGGAGAACGTCTGCGTCGCTTATTATTTCGTCGTCGGCGGCACGAAGTGATCTGTCGCTGACGAACCCTCGCCGGTCGCCGGATCAGTCACAGTAAAGCGGATGCCGGTCGAGGTGGCCGGCACCTTGTCGGCCGGCACCGCGACGGTCATGCGCAGTTCTCGCGTCTGATCCTGGCCGACGTCGACGTCGATGTGATCCGCCAGGTCCGGCGTCAGGCCGATCGCCTGCAGGGTGGCGCCCGGTACACCGTCGATCGCCACCACCATCTTCCGGGCGAACGGCCGCTTGTTGAGCAGACGGATGGTGTAGTCGTTGCGCACCCCGCCGTCGGACAGCTGCACGAACAGCGGGTTGCGTTCGTGCAACACATTGATGTCGAGCGAGCCGCGCAGCGCCAGCGCGGTGACCATCACGGCGCCCACCACCACGATCAGCGCCGAATACATCAGTGTGCGGGCGCGGATCGGCCGGTACACCGAAGGCTTGCCATCGAGCCGGCGCTGGATGTTGATGTCTGTGTCGTAGGCGATCAGTCCGGTCGGGCGGCCGACCTGTTCCATCACATGGGTGCAGGCGTCGATGCACAGGCCGCATTGCACGCAGCCGAGCTGCAGCCCATCGCGGATGTCGACGCCGGTCGGGCACACCGCGACGCATTGGTGGCAGTCGATGCAGTCGCCGACCTTCTCGTCGTGAGCGCGGTGCTGCTCGGCCTTCTTGATCGACATCCGCGGCTCGCCGCGGTCGTAGCGATAGGTGACGTTGAGAGCCCATTCGTCGGTCAGCGCCGCCTGGATGCGCGGCCACGGGCACATATAGATGCAGACCTGCTCGCGCATGAAGCCGGCGAGCGTATAGGTGGTCGCGGTCAGGATGCCGATCCAAACATAGGCAACCATCGGCGCGTCGAAAGTGACGAGCTGTTTCACCAGCGTCGGCGCGTCGGCGAAGTACAGCACCCAGGCGCCGCCGGTCCACCAGGCAATCATCAACCAGACGAAGTGCTTTGCGACGATCTCTCCGGCGCGGCGCAGCGTCAAGCCGCGCTTGTCCTTGAGCATGCGGTCGCGGCGGTCGCCTTCGATGAAGCGTTCGACCGCGTAGAACAGATCGGTCCACACCGTCTGCGGGCACAGATAGCCGCACCACAGCCGGCCGGCCACCGCGTTCATCAGGAACAGCGTGAAGGCGGCGAGGATCAACAGGCCGGTGAAATAATAGACTTCCTGCGGCCACAGCTCGATGAAGAAGAAATAGAACCGCCGCGCCGGCAGATCGATCAGCACTGCCTGGTCGGGCAGGCCGGGGCCGCGATGCCAGCGCAGGAACGGCGTGAAGTAGTAGATCGACAGTGTGATCGCGAGCAGCGTCCATTTGATCCGGCGAAAGCGGCCGTGCACCGCCTGCGGATAAACCTTGGTGCGGGCCGCATAGAGCGGGCCCTCGATATTGGTCTCGGTCATGGGATGCTTTCGCGAACGGCGCAGACGACCGGCCGCTCGGGCGGACCGGTCGGTTCACATCGGAGGGAGATTAGGGGAAACGGGCGCCGCGCGATACGCCGCCCGCAAGGCCGCTCAGTGACCAGCCGGCCGCGCGATGGCGCGCGCCACCAGGAACGACACCGGCATCGCCAGCACGAAGCCGAGCGCCACGGCGCGCGGGATCCACTGCATGGCTTGCTCGGACAGGTCGGGGATAGCCAGCACCGCCACCACCAGCATGCCGGCGAGCGTGGCGCCGCCGATGATCCAAATAATCATCGCAATCTTGATCATGGCTGTCCTCCTGCGGTTCGGTGCCGCCGCACAATGCGGTAATTCATCCGAACATCTGAATGTTTCAAAACGATATATTTTGCCGTGCTGTCCACTTTGATTTGCATCAATCAGCGGTATCGTAGAAATGCCTGTGACACAGTCATTTCTATACCATGGCACCGCTACAGAGCTGGGTGACGAAATAATCGCGGCTTGACCAAAGATATATCTTTACGCCGGTTGATCGACTGACTACGTGCTTCATGGGTTCAACGGAGAGCCACATGGACGCGATCGAAGGCGGCGGACGGCGATGCGGCTTCGGCATGCCGGGCTGCCGCTGGGCCAAGCGCAGCGGCCGCGGCAATGGCGAGCTGATGCGCGCTGGCCGCATGCTGGCGCAGGGCGATCTCAAGCTGATCGCGCTGGCGCTGATCGGCGAGCAGCCGCGCCACGGCTACGACATCATCAAGATGATCGAGGAGAAGGCCGCCGGCTTCTACGCGCCGTCGCCCGGCGTGGTGTATCCGACGCTGACCTATCTGGAAGAGATCGGCCACGTTGTGGCCCAGCCGGAAGGCACCAAGAAACTCTACGTGATCACCGATGACGGCCGCGACTATCTCGCGGCCAATCGCGCGCTGGCGGATGCGGTGTTCGATCGCCTCGCCGCGTTCGGCGACACCATGCGGCAGCAGAACGGCGAGACCACCGAGGGCGGCGAGTTGCCGCCGCTGCTCCGCGCCGCGCTCGACAATCTGCGCGAGGTCGTCGTGCGGCAGTTCGTCAAGGATGCCGACAACGAAGCCGAGCTGGTGGCGATCCTCGCCCGCGCCGCAGGCGACCTGCGGAAGATATGAAGAGACTTAGTCCGGCCGCGCGGCGCTTGCCGCCTGGCCAACATCAGGAGACCGATATGACCGCAATCACTACTCAGGAGCCCAACCGGCGCGACGTGCTGTTTCTCGCCACCGGCGCCATCGCGACGGTCGGCGCCGCCGCCGTAGTGTGGCCGTTCGTGGCGCAGCTCAGCCCCGATGCCGGCACGGTGGCGGCCGGCTTCCCGCTCGAGGTCGACCTCGCCCCCGTGGCCGAAGGCCAGGTCATCAAGGTGTTCTGGCGTGGTCAGCCGATCTTCATCAGCCATCGCACACCGAAGGAGATCGAGTCGGCGCAGACGGCCGACTGGAAGTCGATGCGCGACCCGCAGCCAGACTCCGAGCGCGTCAAGCCCGGCAAGGAGCAGTGGCTCATCGTGTCGGCGATCTGCACCCATCTGGGTTGCGTGCCGAACGAGCACGAAGGCAATTACGACGGCTGGCTGTGCCATTGCCACGGCTCGCAATACGACGCCTCCGGTCGCATCCGCCTCGGCCCCGCGCCCGCCAACCTGCCGCTGGTGCCGTACAAATTCGCCACTGATACGCAGATCGTGATCGGAGAGACGTGAGTCTGAAGTCCCGCAAAGGCCGTCATGCGCGGGCTCGACCCGCGCATCCATCGTCCGCGCGAGCGGAAGAAAAGCGAGTCTCGCGAAGAGGGATGGATTGCCGGGTCAAGCCCGGCAATGACGGCCATTTGTAGTTTGCGCCTGCGCGCAACTGAAGCGGCCGAAAGCCCTTTTTCGCATATCAAGA
>NZ_BADD01000633.1 GCF_000333455.1 Rhodopseudomonas sp. B29 | reverse complement strand
CACCGGACCTCGGCGAGATAGCGGTCGGTGAACGCCTTCTGCCCGGCGAGGCGGTGGTTGTGGCCGTGGATGGCCGGGTCAAGCCCGGCCATGACGGAGTGTGGGAGGGGGCGTCGGACGATCGCTACTCACGCTTCCAGCGTACGCCTCGTCACTCAAGCCCCCTCACTCACCATCCGCCGATAGTCCCGCGGATTGTGCCCTGTCCGCCGTTTGAAGAAGCGGCAGAAATACGCCGGGTCGTCGAAGCCGAGCTCGAAGGCCAGGTTCGAGATCGGCGCGGCGATGTAAGTCAGGCGGCGGCAGGCTTCGCGGGTCAGGCGGGCGTGGACGATTTCGAGGGCGCTCTGGCCGGTTTCGGCCTTGGCGAGGCGGTTGAGCCGCTCCGGCGACAGGCCGAGCCGATCGGCGTAGCGGGCGATCGGCCAGTGCTCGCGGTGATGATTTTCGACCAGCAGCAGGAAGCGCGTGAACTGATCGCGGCCGCCGCGCGCGGCGTTGCGGCTCTGGCGGTCGCTCTGTTGCGCCAGCCGCCAGATGATCGCGCGGCCGAGCCACAGCGGCACGGGTGAGCCGCCGGCGTCAGGCGATGCAAACTCATCGGCCAGATCGGCGAACAACCCGGCGATCCGCCGCATCGCGGCGCTGCCCGGCTCGAACCGCAGCACGCGCGCGCGGCCGAACAGATCGTGCAGCGCCTGTCCGGTCGCTGGCACGTCGCCCTCGATCATCGCGTGCGGCGCGAAGGTGAAGACCTGGCCGTCGGTGTCGCGCGAGAAGCTGAAGCCGTGCACCACGCCGGGAGGCACGATCACCGCGACGGGGCCCTCGCAGCGCACGCGCTCTTCATCGAGCGCAATATTCGCCGGACCGGAGTCGACCCAAAGGATCTGATGCAGGCTGCGATGGGTGTGGACGTCGATCTCCCACTGATACAGCCGGCTGCGCGACTGGATCGCCTCGACGTGCAACAGATCGACCGGCGCTGCAGGCGTTTCGCCGTACAGCGCGAAGCTGGGAATTGCTGCTTTGCGGCGGGTTTTGGCCATGGCGCCACCAAACCCCGAACGTCGGAAAAGTGCAAGTTTTTGTCGCCCAAGCGCCTCACGGCAGGAAGGGCCCGCAACTACACTGCTGATAAGGCCGCAACTAACAGCAACAACGAACCGGGGCGGCGTTCAACCAGAGGAAATCCAGCCCATGTTCAGTTTCGATCCTTACTCGCCCGTGGTCGATGCCGACCCGTTTCCGCTCTATAAGACACTGCGCGACGAGCATCCGGTGTACTGGAGCGAGCCGGCGCAGATGTGGATTCTGTCGCGCTATCTCGACGTCGCCCAGGCCGGCAGCAATTGGCAGGTGTTCTCCTCCGCCAAAGGCAACCTGATGACCGAGTTGCCCAATCGCGCCGGCGCCACGCTCGGCACCACCGATCCACCGCGCCACGATCGTTTGCGTGGTCTGGTGCAGCATGCCTTCATGAAGCGCAATCTCGAAGCGCTGGCCGAGCCGATGCGCGACATCGCGCGCGCGGCCGCCGAGGAGCTGCGCGGTCGTGACGAGTTCGATTTCATCACCGACTTCTCCTCCAAATTCACCGTGCGCGTACTGTTCGCTGCGCTCGGCTTGCCGATCGGCGACGAACAGACGGTGCGCGACAAGGCGGTGCTGATGGTGCAGAGCGATCCGGTCACCCGAGCCAAGGGTCCGGAGCATCTGGCCGCCTACAACTGGATGCAGGACTACGCGGCGAGCGTGATCGCGCAGCGCCGCGCCGAGCCGCAGAACGACCTGATCTCGCACTTCTCGATGGCCGAGATCGACGGCGACAAGCTTGACGAGCGCGAGGTGCTGCTCACCACCACGACGCTGATCATGGCCGGCATAGAGTCGCTCGGCGGCTTCATGTCGATGCTGGCGCTGAATCTCGCCGACTTCGCCGACGCCCGACGCACGGTGGTGGCCGATCCGGCGCTGCTGGCGGACGCGGTCGAGGAGTCGCTGCGCTACAACACGTCGGCGCAACGCTTCAAGCGCTGCCTGCAGAGCGACCTGACGCTGCACGGCGTCACCATGAAGGCAGGCGATTTCGTGTGCCTGGCTTACGGTTCGGCCAATCGCGACGAGCGGCAGTTTCCGGACCCCGACGTGTACAACGTCGGGCGCAAGCCCAAGGGCCATCTCGGCTTCGGCGGCGGCGTGCACGCCTGCCTCGGCTCGGCCATCGCCCGCATGGCAATCAAGATCGCCTTCGACGAATTCCACAAAGTCGTGCCGGACTACACGCGGACGCAGGCGAAGCTCGACTGGATGCCGTCATCGACCTTCCGCAGCCCGCTGCGGCTGGCCTTCGGCGTCGAACGCGCCGCAGCCGCGGCCTGATTGCTCGCGCTCCTTTGGATCGCCGCCGAACCGGGCGGCGATCCCCGGCGGGGGTGGCCGTGCCGCCGCGATCAGCTCACTTTGGTGCGCTTCGGCTCGACGATCTCGAACATCCGCGGAAACTCGTCCATCAGCGCCATCAGCTCGGCCAGCTTCATCGCGTTACCAGAGACCTTGATCCGGCCGGCCATCACGGCTTCAGGAAACGACGTCAGCTTCGCGATCACTTCATCGAGCACCG
Organism: Rhodopseudomonas sp. B29; assembly: GCF_000333455.1. Classification (GTDB taxonomy): domain Bacteria; phylum Pseudomonadota; class Alphaproteobacteria; order Rhizobiales; family Xanthobacteraceae; genus Rhodopseudomonas. The sequence goes on along the minus strand of NZ_BADD01000633.1, from coordinate 8,204 downwards.
TGCGCGGCAAGGTGAACGCGGCGTCGGCGCTGCCCGACAGGCCGCTCACATAGGTCAGTGCGCTATTTTCGAGGTTGAGCGTAAAGTCTTCCGCAGTGTCGGTGAAGCTCCAGTTCAGCACGATGCGCTTGCCCTCGGCTTTGGGACCGTTGAGGCGAACGCCGAGCACGTCCCAGATCTGTGAGGTCGCGAGCGCCGCGAGCGTGTCCTTGGCCATCGGGCTGCGCGCGGGCACCTGCGGCATGCCGTGGCGCAGCTCCTGGGTGCCGAACAGATAGGCATTTCGCCAGGTCGCGCTTTCGGACTGATAGCCGAGCTGTTCGAACGTGTCGGCGAGCAGATGCCTTGCGTCCTGGTTGTCCGGCTCGGCGAACACCAGATGGCTGAGCGCCTGGGCGATAAAGCGAAATTCGCCGCGGTCGAAATCGGCCCGCGCTTTGGTCAGCAGCGCCGCGGCGCCGCCCATGTATTCGACGTACTTCTTGCCGGCGTCGACCGGCGGCAGCGGATCGAGATTCGCCGGGTTAGCGTCGTACCAGCCGAGATACTTCTGGTAGATCGCCTTCACGTTGTGGCGAATGTGGCCGTAATAGCCGCGGGCATGCCAGGCGCCGTCGAGGCTCTTCGGCAGCTGGATGGTCTCGGCGATCTCGGTGGCGGTGAGGCCGTGGTTCATCAGCCGCAGCGTCTGGTCGTGGGCGAATTTGTAGAGGTCGCGCTGCTGGCGGATCATGGTGTCGATGCGCTCGGTGCCCCACACCGGCCAGTGATGCTGGCCGCACATCGCCTCGGCCTTGCCGCCCCACAGCTGCAGCGCTTCACCCAGATACTTCGACCACGCCAGCGCGTCGCGCACGTCGGCGCCGCGGAACGGCAAGAGATTATGGAAGTTGTGGGTGCAGTTCTCAGCGAGGTTCAAAAGCTTGTAGCGCGGAATGTAGAAGTGCATCTCCGCGGGCGCTTCAGAATTCGGCGCCATCTGGAATTCGAACTCGACGCCGTCGATGGTGCGCTTGTCGCCCGTCGCTTTGATCAGGTCGGTCGGGCGCAACAGCGCGACCGAGCCGGCCGCCATCGACTTGCCGAGACCGCAATCGATCTGGCCCCGCGGGCCTTTGGCGAGCAGCGGGCCGAACTGATACATCGCCCGGCGCAGCATCGCCGGCCCGGCGATGATGTTCTCCGAAACGGCGTGTTCCATGAACAAATCGGGCGCGACGAGCGGCACACTCCGCGCCAGCGCCTCGTCGTCGAGAACGCCGCGGGCGCCGCCCCAATGGTCGGTGTGGGTATGCGTGAAGATCACCGCGGTGACCGGCTTCTCGCCGCGATGTTGGTAGTACAGCTGCAGCGCCGCGCGGGCGCCTTCGATCGAGGTCAGCGTGTCGACCACAATGACGCCGCGGTCGCCTTCAATCAGCGTCATGTTGGCGATGTCCAGCCCGCGTACCTGATAGACGCCCGGCACCACCTCGAACAGGCCGTGATGCATGTTGAGCCGCGATTGCCGCCACAGGCTAGGGTCGACTGTGGCCGGAGCAGTCTCGTAGCTGAGGAAGCGATACGGCTTCAGACTCCACACCGTGCGGCCCTGGGCCGCTGTGATTGCTGCGTCTTCGATCGTGCCGAGAAAGCCGCGTGCGGCCTCATCGAAGTCGCGCGTGTCGGAGAATGGCAGTTCGTCGAGCACCGCCTGATGCCGCGCGATCACCGGCGCGGAAGCGTCCTTTTGCGCGCGCGCCGGATCGGCGTTCGTTGCTGAGTCGGTCATGAGAGTCTCCTTGGGCGTTCTTGTCGTTAGACCGGATGCGGCGCCAGATAGGGCGAGTCGGCGATCGTCCAGGGCGGCGCTGCTTCCATGCGGAAGATCTGGCGCAGATGCACTTCATCCGGGCCGTCGCCGATGCGCAGCAGCCGGCCCCAGGCAAGCGCCTGGTGGATCGGCGTATCATCCGAGCCGCCCATCGCGCCGAACACCTGCATGGCGCGGTCGGCGATCCGCTGCAGCATCGCCGGCACCGCGACCTTGATCAGCGACACCTCGCGCCACGCGCCGTGATGACCGGCGCGGTCGAGCAGCCAGGCGCAGCGATAACACAGCAGTCGGGCCTGCTCGAGTTCGACGCGTGACTCGGCGATCCATCGCTGCACCGTGTCGTATTCGATCACGCTGCGACCGAAGGCGCGGCGCTCGGTGGCGCGCGCCATCATCAACTCGATCAACAGCTCGCACAGTCCGATCGAGCGCATGCAGTGATGGATGCGCGCCGGCCCGAGCCTGATCTGCGCGACCTTGAAGCCGTCGCCTTCCTGGCCGAGCAGGTTTTCGGCGGGCACGCGGACGTTTTCGAACTTCAGTTCGCCGATCGGCGCGACATGATCCTCGCAGCCCATCCAGCGGATCGGCCGCACCAGCCGCACGCCCGGCGCATTCATCGGGACGATGATGCAGGAGTGCCGGCGGGTGCGATCGGCGTCCGGATTGGACACGCCCATCACGATCAGGAAGCTGCAGCGTGGATGCGCCGCGCCGGTGATGAACCATTTGCGGCCGTTGATCAGGTAGTCGTCGCCATCACGCACGATCGTGGTGGCGATGTTGGTAGCGTCCGACGAGGCGACGTCCGGCTCGGTCATGCCGAACGCCGAGCGAGTCTGCGCTTCGAGTAGCGGCCGCAGCCACTGGCGTTTCTGCGCCGGCGTCGCGCAGTTCTGCAGCGCGATCATGTTGGGCACGTCGGGCGCCTGGCAGTTGAACACTTCCGAAGCCCAGAACAGCCGCCCCATGATCTCGGCGAGGGGCGCGTAATCGAGATTGCTCAGCCGCGTGCCGGGCTCGTCGTCGGCGAGTTCGGGCAGGCCGAGATTCCACAAGCCTTGAGCGCGCGCCTTGCTTTGCAACTCGGCCATGAACGGCGCCGGCTCGCGGCGCTGAACGACGTGATCGAGCCAGGCGCGGTGCCGCGGCAGCACCTCCTGATCGAAGAACACCTGCAACCGCCGCCGCCATTGTTCGGCGTGCTCGGACAGCTCGAAATCCATATTGCCTCCCTGCGAAGCGGCGGCATTGAAATGGATATCGAAATGAAATGCAAATCCGTTTCGATATCTTGACGACATTGGCAATATCGAGACATTATCCGGCATGGCCACCGCCGCGCCTCGCAAGGATCGCCCGCTGCCGCCGCCTCGCCCTCGTCGCGGCGAGGCCAACGATCCCTCCTTCGCCACCACGCTGGCGCACGGGCTCGATCTGCTCGCCTGCTTCCGCAACACGCAGGGCTCGCTGTCCAACGCCGATCTCGCGCTGCAGACCGGGCTTTCGCGCCCGACCGTGTCGCGGCTGACATCGACGCTTGCCGAACTCGGCTATCTGCGACGCGACGCCAAGGGGCGTTTCATCCTCGGGCTCGCGGTGCTGGCCGCCGCCTATCCGGTGTTGTCGGCGCTGAAGGTGAGGCAGTTGGCGCGGCCGCTGATGCGGGAGTTCGCCGCCTATGCGGGCGGTACGGTGTCGATCGCGATGCCGTTCGGCCTCGACTTTATCTATGTCGAAACGCTGCGCACGACCGATGCGGTGCCGCACGTGCCCGACGTGGGCTTCGTCAGTTCGCTGGCGCCGACTGCGGTCGGCCGCGCCCTGCTGTCGCTTTACACGTCGGAAGAATTACATGACTACGTCGCCGCCGTGAAGGCGGAGCGGCCAGACGAAACGGACTATGTCCGTAAGCGAACCTTGCCGGATGTCGAACTGTGCAAGGAGCGCGGCTTCGCGGTTTCGCTGGGCGAATGGCGGCGCGAAATCTTCGGCGTTGCCGCGCCGCTGTATCGCACGCCGACCGGCGAATGCCTGTCGGTGAATTGCGGCGTTCCCTCATTCCGCTTCAGTGCCGAGCAGATCGAGCGCGAATGCGGCCCACGGATTCTTGGGCTAGCGCGAAGTATCCGCGCTTTGGTGGCGGACGGGTAGTTCTGTGATTTGCGGACGTCGCATCAAGCGGCGCCGTCACATGGGAGGGAATGGCATGAGGAGCTCGAGGACTCTCGGCATCGCCGCGTCTGTCGCCATCACCTTGCTGTCGGCGAATCCGGCCCGCGCCGCCGACGACAATTGGCCGAGCAGGCCGATCCACATCGTAGTGCCTTATCCGGCCGGCGGCATCGTCGACATGGCGGCACGCGCCGTCACCGATCAGGTCGGCCGCGATCTCAATGCCACCATCGTGGTCGAAGCGCGGCCGGGCGCCAACAGCAACATCGGCACCGCCGCGGCGGCCCGCGCCGAGCCCGATGGCTACACCTGGCTGGTCACCGGGCCGGCCATGCTGGTCAATCCCACGCTGTACAAGGACGCCGGCTGGGAGCCGCTGAAGAGCTTCCGCTGCGTCGGGCTCGCGGTGTGGAATCAAAGCGTCGGATTGGTCTCGAAGGACTTTCCGGCCAAGACGCTCGGCGAGTTCGTTGACATGGCCCGCGCCAAACCCGACTACTACAATTTCGGCAATCCCGGCACCGGCTCGTCGATCGACCTGTCGGCCAAGAAGCTGTTCCAGGCCGCCAACATCAAGATCACCGACGTCGGCTACAAGGGCCAGCCGCAGGCGCTGATCGATCTGATCACCAATCTGATGCATTTCGAGATCGTGTCGCTGACGCTGGCGCTGCCGCACATCAAGGAAGGCACGGTGCGGCCGCTGGTGACCTTCACCAGCGAACGCATCCCGCAACTGCCGAACGTGCCGACAATCGTCGAAGCCGGCTATCCGGAAGCCGCTTACGTGCCGTGGTACGGCATCTACGTCCCGGCCGCGACGCCGGAGCCGGTGATCGATAAGATCCATGCCGCGATCAACAAGGCGCTGGAAAATCCCGAGGTGCAAAAGCGTCTGTCGATCTCCGACATCCCCGGCAAGCCGATGTTGCTGCCCGACCTCGCCAGCTTGATGAAGGCCGACCACGATCGGCTCATCAAGGTGATCCAGAGCGCCGATATGAAGCTGGGGGCAAATTGAGGGGAGTGGAAGCAGCGACCTCGCCGCGAGCACGACCTGCTCCTTCTCCCCGCGAGCGGGGAGAAGGGTGGGATGAGGGGGCGTCTCCGCGCGGCCGAGCTCATCGTCGTGATCGTGTCGGCGCTGTGAATTACCTCGTAGGCTCGGACTCGCGGAGGCGCCCCCTCACCCGACCCGGCTTCGCCGGATCGACCTCTCCCCGCGCGCGGGGAGAGGTTATGGCAGTGCTTGTATCAGATGAAAGATGGTAGTTCTCACATGACCCTCGAAGTCGACCTGTTCTGGTCGTTCCGCAGCCCCTACAGCTATCTGTCGCTGCCGAAGGCGGTGGCGTTGGTGGAGCGTTACGATTTCGTCATCAACGCCCGGCCGGTGTATCCGCTGGCGGTGCGCGATCCGACGTTCTTCAAGCGCACCGATCCGCGCTTCGCTATGTACGTGGTGCGCGACAGCATCCGCGTCGCGCAGAAGGAGGGCATCCCGTTTCGCTTTCCACGGCCCGATCCGATCGTGCAGAACATGCAGACGCTCGAGGTCGCCGCCGACCAGCCCTACATCCGGCGCCTGACGCGGCTCGGCGCCGCGGCGCAACTCGCCGGCCGCGGCCTGGCGTTCATCCGCGAAGTCAGCGCCGTGCTGTATGGCGGCCAGGTCGATAATTGGCACGAGGGCGAGCATCTGGCGCAGGCTGCATCCCGCGCCGGCCTCGATCTCGCGCAACTCGAGTCTGAAATAGCAGCCGATCCGGACAAATACGACGAAACCATCCGTTGCAACGAACGCGACCACACCGCTTCGGGCCACTGGGGCGTGCCGACCTTCGTGTTCAAGGGCGAACCGTTCTTCGGGCAGGATAGGCTGGACCTGCTGCTGTGGCGGCTGCAGCAGCACGGGCTCCAGGAGCGGGGGGCGAAGTAATAGGCCTATCGTTCGTCATTCCGGGGCGCGCGCAGCGCGAACCCGGAATCTCTGCCGTGCCGCCGAGGCCGAGATTCCGGGTTCGCGAGCTTCGCTCGCGCCCCGGAATGACGGAAGCCTGAATGTTCGTCATTCCGGGATGCGCTGCGTAGCAGCGCAGGCCCGGAATCCATGACCCCTGTGCTAATTATTGCTGCACGGACGCAGTGCCTCACGATGGCCGCAGGGGTTATGGATTCCGGGCTCGCGCCTTCGGCGCGCCCCGGAATGACAAAAGAGAGGCCCTTTACTGCCTCGCCATCTCTGCCTCACCCACGGCCTCCGCGTCCAGCTCCTGATCGGTGAACATCGACACTTCGACGCGCAGCAGTTTGCCGGTGAACTCGAACGGCGCGGTGTAGTGCGACACCGGGCTGCCACGGTCGCGGCCGATGTCGAGGCCGGACCAGGCGATCAGGGTGTGGAAGGCGAGGCCGGTTTCGAGTGAACCGGCCGGCTCGTCGTCGATCGTCAGCGTGTAGCGGCTGACGCCGGTGCGGGCGCCCTTGGCAGGCGGCTCGGTCCGGCGCAGGCGCTCGACCTTGACGCCGAGGCGGTGCGGGCCGGGCGTCAGCGCGCGATCCGACGTGACGATGTGGTGATGACTGCCGATGTTGAGGTCGTGCACCAGCCGGCCGTCTTTGACATAGAGGCTGTAGCCAGACGTCATATCGCCATGGGCGATCAGCACGCCTTCGCTGGTTTCGCCGAGTTCGACATGCGCCTCGATCGTGTAGCTGCGGCTGCGCACGTCGGGCGCGACGTCGGTCGGCACGTGGCCCATGCCGGCATGGAATACGAACTTCTTGCGGGCGCCATGGAAGCGCGCGGCGTTCTCGGCAAAACGCGGGCCGAAGCGATCGTCGAGCGGCAGCACCTTGTGGGTCTCGGCCACCTCCCACCACCGCGCGATCATCTTCGCCAGCCGCTCCGGCTCGGCCTGCGCCAGATCGTGCGTCTCGGAGAAATCGCGGTCGAGATGAAACAGCTCCCATTTGTCGTCGTCGAACGGCTTGCCGGGCGGATGATAGGCGACAGCCTTCCAGCCCTGGTGCCACAGCCCACGGTGACCGAACATCTCGAAGTATTGCGCCTTGTCCTTCGACGGCACGTCCGGCTCGGTCAGCGAGCGCGCGAAGCTGGTGCCTTCGAGCGGCATCTGCGCCAGCCCACCGATCTCCGTCGGCGCCTCGACGCCGATCAGTTCGAGCAACGTCGGCACGAGGTCGGACACGTGCACGAACTGATGGCGCAGTTCGCCGCGCGCCTTCAGCCGCTTAGGCCAGCTCACGACGAACGGATCGCGGATGCCTCCGCCGTGCGTGTTCTGTTTGTAGCGGCGCAGCGGCGTGTTCGAAGCCATCGCCCAGCCGTGCGGAAAGTTGGAATGCGAGTTCGGCCCGCCGATATCGTCGATGCGCGCCAGCTTGTCGGGCATCGGCTCGAGCCGAAAATTGTACGGACCCATCGCGTTGACGAAGCCGAGCGGGCCGCCTTCCTGGCTGGCGCCGTTGTCGGACAGCACCAGCACCAGCGTGTCGTCGCGCTGGCCCGACACCTCGAGGAAGTCGATCAAGCGCTTGAGATGCCGGTCGGCATGATCAAGCATGCCGGCGAACGCCGCCTGCAGCCGGGTGAACACGCGCTGCTCGTCGGCGCTGTGCTCGCTCCATGCTTTGACGCCGTCGTTGCGCGGCGGCATGTCGGTGTCGGCCGGCACGATGCCCATCGTCTTCTGCTTGGCCATGCGCTGCTCGCGCTCGACATCCCAGCCGTGCGCGAACGCCGGATCGTAGCTCCTGATGATGTCCATCGGCGCCTGATGCGGCGCATGGCAGGCGCCGAGCGCCACGAAGGTCATCCACGGCAGTTCGGGCCGGTCGGCGGTGTGATCGGCAATGAAGCGGATTGCCTGGTCGATCAGGTCCTCGGTGAGGTGATAGCCGGTCTCGTAAGTCCCCGGCGGATCGATCGGGGTGTTGTCGGAGACGAGTTCGGGCGCGAACTGATCGGTCTCGGCATCGAGAAATCCATAGAAACGATCGAAGCCGCGACCGAGCGGCCAGCCGTCGAACGGGCCGGTGGCGCCGGTCTCGGTCAGCGGCGTGACGTGCCATTTGCCGATCATGTAGTTGCGATAGGCGTGGGCCCGCAGCATTTCGGCCAGCGTGCCGGCCTCCTTGGCGATCTTGCCGCGATAGCCCGGATAGCCTGAGTCGAAATTGGCCAGGCAGC
>NZ_BADD01000634.1 GCF_000333455.1 Rhodopseudomonas sp. B29 | reverse complement strand
TCACGAGCGCTCGGGGATCGGCTACATCCTATGAGTTCGGCGAACCAAAGCGGTCGCGTGGCGCTGGTCACCGGCGCCGGCAACGGTCTCGGCGCGATCATTGCCGCGGCGCTGCATGCCGCCGGCTACCGGGTCGGCGTTGCCGATATCGATGAGGTGGCGGCCAAGACGGTCGCTGCCAAGCTCGACACCAGCGGCTCGTCCGCACTGGCGCTGAAGCTCGACGTTCGCAGCAAGCCGGATTTCGAGGCAGCGCTCGCCGTGCTGATCGGCAAATGGGGCAGCGTCCAGGTGCTGGTCAACAACGCCGCCATGACGGTGGTGCGGCCGGTGATGGAAATCTCCCCGGAAGAATTCGACGCTGTCGTCGCGGTTAATCTGCGCGGCACGTTTCTCGGTTGCCAGGTGTTCGGCGCTTACTTCGGAAAGCAAGGCCACGGCCGCATCGTCAACCTCGCCTCGCTGGCCGGCCAGAACGGCGGCACCGCGACCGGTGCGCACTACGCGGCGTCGAAGGGCGGCATCCTGACGCTGACCAAAGTGTTCGCCCGCGACCTCGGCAAGTCCGGCGTCACCGTCAACGCCATCGCGCCTGGTCCGCTCGATCTGCCGATCGTGCACAAGACCGTGCCGGCCGAACGCTTTGCCGAGTTCAAGGCCGGCATCCCGGTCGGCGATATCGGCGATCCGAAATTTGTCGCCCAGCTGGTGCTGCAATTGGCTTCGCCCGAGTCCGGCTTCGTCAGCGGCGCGACCTGGGACGTCAATGGCGGCCTGTTCATGCGATGAGGCAAGCAATGAGCGCGATCGTCGACAAGGGTGAATTTCGCGAGGCGATGAGTCGGCTCGGCGCGGCGGTGAATATCATCACCACCGATGGGCCGGCCGGCCTGCACGGGCTGACTGCGTCGGCCGTGTGCAGCGTCACCGACGATCCGCCGACGCTGCTGGTCTGCGTCAACCGCGCGTCCAACGTGCACGCCGCGCTGTCGCAGAACGGCGTGCTTTGCGTCAACGTGCTGGCGAGCCGGCATCAGCCGCTGTCCGATCTGTTCGGCCGCGGCGCCCACAGCGTCGAGCAACGCTTTGCTGGAGCGGAGTGGCGGACGATGCATACCGGATCGCCGGCGTTGGCCGACGCGGTCGTCAGCCTCGACTGCCGTATCGATCAGATCACAGAGGTCGGTACTCACAGCGTGTTCTTCTGCCGCGTCGCCGGCATTGCGCTCGGCGGTCAGCCCGAAGGGCTGATCTATTTCAACCGCGCCTATCATGATATCACGCCGGTGGAACGCGAATTGTGCGATTCGTGATCGGGGCGGCGGCGAACCAGCAACAACTAACAACAAGGCAAACCGCCCGATGAACATCGATCAACTCGCCTCAACGGTCCAGGCGCTGCAGGACGAAGTGGCGACGCTGCGCGCCGAAGCCGATATCCGCCGCATCCAGGCGCGCTATATGTTCCTGTGCGACACGCCGTGCCCCGAATTCGGCGTCGCTGACGATGCCGAACGTATCGAGCGCATTCTCGATCTCTACACCGAGGACGCGATCTGGGAAGGTGTGGGATCGTACTACGACAATCAGTTCGGCCGCAGCGTCGGCAAGGCGGCGATCCGCAAGCATTTCCAGGGCTTCTGGGGCCAGAAGCGCGATCCCGAGCTGATCCTCAACGTGCACTATCTGACGTCCGAGCAGATTCACGTCCGCGGCGACGAGGCCGACGGGCAATGGGTGCATTGTCAGCCGTGGATTTTCAGCGACGGCTCGTCGTTGCTGCGCTCCAGCCGTCTGAATAATTTGTTTCGCAAGGAAGGCGGCGTCTGGAAAGTCGCCCGCACCCGCACCGAGAACATGTTCGTCGCGCCGCTGAAGTCCGGCTGGGCCGAGAGCGTGCCCGCCACATCCGTGCTGATGAAGCCCTGATACCGACCGACCTCAAGGAGCCATGATGACGACCTCGCAGCCCGCTTTCGTCGATGCCGTGCCGCTCGAAGCCGATGCGTTGCATCGGCTGCTGCAAGCCTGGTTTCGCGCCGAGGGCAGCGACGATCCCGCCGCGATCCGCGCTCGCTTCGACGAGAAGTTCACCATGGTCAATCCGGCCGGCAAGGTGATTCCGTTCGAGACGTTCTCGGCCGGTCTGCCGACGATGCGCGGCTCGCGGCCGACGCTGATCATGGAAATCAGCAACGTCGTGGTACGCTATCTCGACGAGGCGACGGCGCTGGTGACCTATCACGAGCGCCAGATCCAGGACAGCGGCACCACGGATCGCATCTCGACCGCGCTGCTGATCAAGCGCGCCGATCGGCCGACGCCGGTGTGGCGGCATCTGCAGGAGACCTGGATCACGCCGTGAGCCTCGCGCGCGCGAGCCTGGAGACCGCGATGGCCGATTCGCAGATGTGGAAAATCTATCGCTATCAGGGCCACCGCGTCATGGTGATCCAGCAATGGGCCGACCCGTTCGGCCGCCGCATGCTGCGTATCGAGAGCGTCGACGATGGCGGTGAGCATGCGGCCGGGATGCCGGAGGACGAGTTTCTCGCGCAGGCCGAGGCGGAAAGCTAGTCGCCACGCGGGTCGCGCGCTCGATCGGCGTTTGTCGGAACATGTGGATCGAACTGACCAGACCTGCGTTGCAAAATCGGGCAGTCTAGAGATCAGACGGCCGCGCCGCGTAGGAGACCCGATGCAGATCCGCTTCAGTACGGCCTTTCTCGTGATTGTCATCGTGAGCGTCGGTGCTGCCGCATTGCGCGCCGAGGCCGCCTCAGAGCACGCGCGGCACACCACGACGCAAGGCCGCTGATCTTCCAACCAATCTATCCGTCGTCATTCCGGGGCGCGCGAAGCGCGAACCCGGAATCCATAACCCCCGTGCTGGTTGTGAGTACGCGGTGTCGCCGCAGTGCTTCACCGCGAGTCCAGGGCGTATGGATTCCGGGTTCGCGTAGCTGCGCTACGCGCCCCGGAATGACGAACGAGAGGGAGGAACCCGCGGCGGACCTCAATCGTGCCGATGCGGTTTACGCGTCGGCTTCTTCGTGTCGCCCTTCAACGGGATGCTGACCAAACGTCCGTAGCTGACGCCGCGTTCGGCGATCAGATGGTCGGCGAAATGCCGGACTTCGCCGGCGGGGCCGCGCAGCGCGGCGATTTCCATGCATTGCTCGGCGTCGATATGGACGTGCAGCGTCGCCAGCGTCAGTTCGCCGTGGTCGTGATACTCGCCGACCAGCCGCTCCGACAGCCGCCGCGCGTTGTGGTCGTAGACATAGACCAGGGCCGCGACATGCTCGCCGGGGGCCTCGGCGGCGTGGTCGCCCTGCTGCATGCCGGCGCGGACCAGGTCGCGGATCGCTTCGGAGCGGTTCTGATAGCCGCGCGACGCGATGACGGCGTCGATGTCGTCGACCAGGTCGTCGTCGAGGGTAATGGTAATGCGCTGCATGGGCGGCTCCAATGGCGGCGTGGAAATCCCGGGTCAGGCAACCACGGCAGGCGGCTCCGGCGCAAGCCCGGCGAGCCGCGGCACGCCCGTCCCTCATGGTGAGGAGGCGCGCAGCGCCGTCTCGAACCATGAGGCCGAGGCGATGCTGTCGGTGCCCGCGGCCCATCCTTCGAGACGCCCCTGCTAAGCTCTTCGAGCTTCGCAGGGGCTCCTCAGGATGAGGATTTCGGGTGGCGAAGCCGCGAGGAAAGCGAAGCTCTGCCCAAGCTCTCTCGCAGGCGTCATGGCCGCCCGCCTACAACGACCGCGCAATCAGCAGCTTCATCACCTCGTTGGTGCCGCCGTAGATCTTCTGGATGCGGGCGTCGACGAACATTTTCCCGATGGGATATTCGTTCATGTAGCCGTAACCGCCGTGGAGCTGCAGGCATTCGTCGACGGTTTCGACCTGCTTCTGCGTCGTCCACCACTTCGCCATCGAGGCGGTCACCGCGTCGAGGTCGCCGGCAATCAGGCGCTCGAGGCAGTAGTCGACGAAGACGCGGGCGACGAAGGCTTCGGTCTTGCGCTCGGCCAACGTGAAGGCGGTGTTCTGAAATTCGATGATCGGCTGGCCGAATGCCTTGCGCTCTTTGGTGTAGTCCGTCGTCACCCTGATGGCGCGCTCCATCGCCGCCACGGCACCGATGGCGATGATCAGCCGCTCCTGCGGCAGCTGCTGCATCAGCTGCTTGAAGCCCTGGCCCTCTTCGCTGCCGAGCAGATTGGAGGGCGGCGCCACGGCGTTGTCGAAGAACAGTTCGGACGTGTCGGAGGCGTGCAGGCCGATCTTGTCGAGGTTGCGGCCACGTTTGAAGCCGGGATTGTCCTTGGTCTCCAGCACGATCAGCGACAGGCCCTTGGCGCCGGCGCCGCCGGTGCGGGCGACGACGATGATCAGGTCGGCGTTCTGGCCGTTGGTGATGAAGGTCTTCTGGCCGTTGATGACGTACTGATTGCCTTCCAGCTTGGCGGTGGTGCGGACGCTCTGCAGATCGGAGCCGGTCCCCGGCTCGGTCATGGCGATGGCGCCGATCAGTTCGCCGCGCGCCATGCCGGGCAGCCAGCGCTGCTTCTGTTCTTCGGAGCCGTAGTTGAGGATGTAGTGCGCGACGATGCCACTGGAGACGGTGACGCCGCTCAGCGCATCGGGCGCGAGCGCCTCCATGTCTTCGTAGATCGCCGCGTCGTAGGCGAAGCTGGCGCCGAGCCCGCCATATGCCTCCGGCACGCTCGGAAGCAGCGCGCCCATGGCGCCGAGCTTCAGCCAGGCGTCGCGATCGACCATCTTCTGCGCGCGCCATTTGTCGGCATGCGGCGCCAGATCCTTGGCCAGGAATTTACGAAACTGGTCGCGGAAGGCGTCGAGTTCCTCGGTCATCCACGGCGAACGGTAGGGCATGTTTCCTCGCTCTTGCTGTTGGCCGCGCTGGCGCGGCGTGACTGGAGACGATCTAGGACGAACGCTGCGCCTGGAACAAGATCAAACCTCGCAGTGTCATTCGCCGCATACCTCAGCGTCGTCATTCCGGGGCGCGAGCGGAGCTCGCGAACCCGGAATCTGCCGCTTGCGCCGGAGTTGGCCAACCTTTTCCATAACATCGGGATTCCGGGTTCACGCGCTGGCGCGCGTGCCCCGGAATGACGAATGCGCGGTGGTCGCTTGTCTTGCGTCCAGCGGTCGTCGGACTAATCCGCCGTCCCGATCCGATACCCGATGCCCGGTTCGGTCAAAATGATCTGCGGCTCGTCGGCGCGGGTTTCGATTTTTTGGCGGAGCTGGCCGATGTAGACGCGGAGATACTGGGTGTCCGAGGTATGCGCCGGGCCCCACACCGCGGCGAGGATCTGGCGGTGGGTGACGACGCGGCCGGCGTGGCGCACCATGAATGCCAGCAGTTCGAATTCCTTCGGCGTCAGCTTGATCTCGGCGCCGCCGCGGGTGACGCGGTGGCGCAGCACGTCGATGTCGAGCCCGCCGACTGAGAGGTTGGCCGGCTCGGCGTTGCGCTGCATGCGGTGGCGCAGCGCAGTGCGCATCCGCGCCATCAGTTCGCCAGAGGCGAACGGCTTATTGACGTAGTCGTCGGCGCCGAGGTCGAGCGACTCGATCTTCTCGGCCTCGCGCTCGCGCGCCGACAGCACCACGATCGGCAGGTCCGACCAGGCGCGTACCTGTCGGATCACTTCCTTGCCGTCGCCGTCGGCGAGGCCGAGATCGAGCAGCACGATGTCGGGCGCGTCGGCGGCGATGCGCTTGATCGCATCGGCGACGGTCGCCGAGTGACTGACCTCGTAGTCGTTGGCCTCGAGGGCGGGCTTGAGGAAACGCAGGATCGCTGGCTCGTCGTCGACCACCAGCACGCGCGGCTTGGCGCTCATGTGTCTTGTGTCTCCTGCGGCTTGACCTTGAAGCTCAGCACGAAGCGTGTGCCCCGTCCGGCTTGGACCGGGCTGATCGCATCGATGCGGCCGCCATGGGCTTCCATGATGCCGCGGGCGATGGCAAGCCCGAGGCCGACGCCTTGGCCGCGATCCGACGACGGCGCCGTCTCGGTGCCGCGGGCGAAGCGTTCGAAGATGCGCGGCAGCGCCTCGGGCGCGATGCCGGGGCCGTCGTCGGTGACGCGCAGCCGCACCGCGGCGCTGTCTGCTTCCGCATCGATGACGATGTGCGCGCTCGGTGGTGTGTAGGTCACGGCATTGCCGACCAGATTGCCGAGAGCCTGTTCGATGAGCGTGGCATCGGCCTCGATCAGCGGGATTCCTTCCGGCCAATGCAGTTCGAGGCTCTGCTGCGCGCCGCGGCGGCGGGCGGTGCCGATCACGCGCGCCGCGATCTCGCGCAGGTCGACCCAGTCGCGGCGGAGTTCCAGCGCGCCGGATTCGATGCGGGTGATCGACAACAGATTGCGCACCATCTCGTCGAGGCCTTCGGCCTCTTCGCGAATGTTGACCAACAAGTCGCGCCGCGCCGCCTCGTCCATCTGATCGCCGTAGGTGGACAAACTCGTCGCCGAGCCGAGGATCGAGGCCAGCGGCGTGCGGAAATCGTGCGAGATCGAAGCCAGCAGCGTGTTGCGCACGCGCTCGGTCTCGGTCGCGGTGCGGGCACTGACCATGTCGCGCGTCAGCGCGGCGCGTTGCAGCGCTGCCGCGGTCTGTTCGGTCAGCGTATCGAGCAGTGCCTGCAGCTCGGGGTCCGGCGCCGCGTCCTTGTCGTAGCGCACGCCGATGACCCCGTAGCCGACCTCGCCGGTGCGGACGGGCAGGAAACGCCACGGCACGATCGGCAGCGTGCCGGTCTCGAAGCCGGCGGCTTCGTTGTGCTGATGCGCCCAGCGCGCCGCCGTCATGGCGGCTTCGTCCAGTGAATCGTCAGGCGGCCACGCGGCGGTCAGTATCAGATCGTCGGCCCGCGGCAGCAGCACCACGACGGGGCGACCCATGCTGGCGTGGGTCTCGCTCGCCGCACCTTCGGCGATATCGTCCATGGTGGCGAGGCCGGACAGCCGGCGAGTGAATTCATACAGCCGCCGCATTGCCCGCACCCGCGCGGCAGAGACGCGCGCCTGATCGCGCAAGCGTCCGGCGAGCGTCGCCGCCACCACCGCGACGACCAGGTACATGATCAGCGCCAGCAGCTCGTAGGGCTCGGCGATGGTGAAAGTGTAGAGCGGGGCGATGAAGAAGAAATTGTAGGCGAGGAACGACAGCACCGAGGCGAAGATCGCCGGGCCGACGCCGGACTTCACCGCGCTGAACAGCACCGCCATAAGGAACACGACGGACAGGCTGGTGGTCGGCACGAAGGCGTTGGTGAGCTTGCCGACGATCACCGCGCCGGCGACTGCGACGCTGGCGTAAAGGAAGTGCGCGGGCGACGAGGCGTTCAGCCGCGCGATCAGCGACCGTGTCCGGCGCGGTGCGGTCTCGTTCGTCTGCACCGGCACCAGGTGGATGGCGATGTCGGTCGAACGCTGCATCAGCCGGTCAGGCAGCGCGCGGCCGGTGAGATGGCGCAGGGGGCCGCCGCGGCTGCGGCCGATCACCAGCTGGGTGACGTTCTCGAACCGGGCGAAGCGTAGCAGCTCGTCGGGAATATCAGCGGCGGTCAGCGTGTGAATCTCGGCGCCGAGCGATTCCGCGAGCTTGAGCGCATCGTCGGTGCGCTTGCGAGCGGCGGTGTCGGGATTCGAGCCGGAGCGCTCGACCGTGACGGCGATCCACGGCGCGTCCATCAGGTCGGCGAGGCGCTTCGCGGTCCGCACCACGCCGGGCGAGGCCGCATCTGCGCCGACGCAGGCGAGGATGCGCTCGCCCGCCGCCCATGGGCCTTCGATCGCCTGCGCCTGCATGCGCTCGACCAGCGCGGCATCGACGCGCTCGGCGGCACGGCGCAACGCCAGTTCGCGGAGCGCAGTGAGATTTTGCGGCTTGAAGAAACTCTCGACCGCGCGCGCCGCGGTGTCCTGAACGTAGACCTTGCCTTCGGCTAGGCGCTTGAGCAGTTCGTCGGGCGGCAGGTCGACCAGCACGATCTCATCGGCGCGGTCGAACACCTTGTCCGGCACGGTCTCCCGCACGCGGATCTTGCTGATCTTCAGCACCAGGTCGTTGAGACCTTCGAGGTGCTGGATGTTCAGCGTCGTCCAGACGTCGATGCCGGCGGCGAGCAGTTCGTCGATGTCCTGCCAGCGCTTGGGGTGGCGGCTGCCCGGCACATTGGTGTGGGCGTATTCGTCGACCAGCAGCAGCGCCGGCTTGCGCTTGAGCGCGCCGTCGAGATCGAACTCGCGCATCACCCGGTTGCGGTAGACGATCGGGCTGCGCGGCAGCACCTCGAGTCCTTCGAGCATCTGCTCGGTCTCGCGCCGGCCGTGGGTCTCGATCAAGCCCGCCACGACATCGCGGCCGCCGGCGATCTCGCTGCGCGCGGCCGACAGCATCGCGTAGGTCTTGCCGACGCCGGGGGCGGCGCCGACGAAGATCTTGAGCCGGCCACGTCCCTCCTTGCTGGCGAGGGCCAGCAAGGCATCGGGCGAGGCGCGGGCGGTGACGGTCGAGACGGGCATCAGGAACCGGACGGTTTGGACGCTTCCAGTCTATCCAGAGCCAGGTTTAATTTCAGTACGTTGACGCGCGGCTCGCCGAACAGGCCGAGTTCGCGGCCTTGCGTCGAATACGCCACCAGCGCCCGCAGCGTGGTTTCCGAAAGGTTGCGGGCCTTGGCAATGCGCGGGACCTGGAACAGCGCCGCCTCGGGCGAGATGTCCGGGTCGAGGCCGCTGCCCGAGGTCGTGACCAGATCGACCGGCACGTCTGCGCCGGGGTTGTCCTGCTTGGCCGCCGCAACGTCGGCGGCGAGCCGGTCGGCCAGCGCCTTGCTGGTCGGGCCGAGATTGGAGCCGCCGGAACTAGCCGCGTTGTAGGGGGCCGAGACCGTCTTGGTGGAATCCTGCGGGTCCGGCGCCGTGGTTGCCGACAGACGGCCGTGGAAGTATTTCGGCTCGGCGAAGTTTTGGCCGATGAGCGCCGAGCCGACCACCTGGTCGCCCTTGGTGATCAGGCTGCCGTTGGCCTGCGCCGGAAACACCAACTGGGCGATGCCGGTCATCGCCAGCGGATAGACCAGGCCGGTCAGGACGGTGAGAGCGACGAACGAGACGAGGGCGGGACGAAGATCTTTCAACATGGCGTCACCTGTCAGGCGAGATGGAGAGCGGTCACCGCGAGATCGATGACCTTGATGCCGATGAACGGCAGCGCGATGCCGCCGAGGCCGTAGATGAGCAGATTGCGCCGCAGCAGCGCGGCGGCGCCGACGGCGCGATAAGTGACGCCCTTCAGCGCCAGCGGGATCAGCGCGATGATGATCAGCGCGTTGAACACGATCGCCGAAAGGATCGCGCTCTGCGGCGTCGACAGGCCCATGATGTTGAGCGCGCCGAGCTGCGGATAGAACGCCACGAACATCGCCGGGATGATGGCGAAGTACTTGCGACGTCGTTGGCGATCGAGAACGTCGGCAGCGCGCCGCGGGTCATCAGCGGCTGCTTGCCGATCTCGACGATTTCGATCAGCTTGGTCGGATCGCTGTCGAGGTCGACCATGTTGCCGGCTTCGCGCGCCGCCTGGGTGCCGCTCTGCATCGCGACGCCGACATCGGCCTGCGCCAGCGCGGGCGCGTCGTTGGTGCCGTCGCCGCACATCGCGATCAGCCGGCCGTTGGCCTGTTCGCCGCGGATGTAGCGCAGCTTGTCCTCGGGCGTAGCCTGGGCGATGAAATCGTCGACGCCGGCTTCGGAGGCGATCGAGGCGGCGGTGACCGGATTGTCGCCGGTGATCATCACCGTCTTGATACCCATCCGGCGCAGCGCCGCGAAGCGTTCCTTCACGTCCGGCTTGACGACGTCCTTCAGATGAATGACGCCGAGCAGCTTGCCGCCTTCGGCGAGGCCGAGCGGCGTGCCGCCGGAGCGGGCGATGCGATCGACCGCGGCGCGGAACGCCGCCGGCTCGGCGATATCGGCGCCGCTCTCGTCGCGGACGAACTTGAGGATCGAGTCGACCGCGCCCTTGCGCAGCTTGCGCCCGGCGAAGTCGATGCCCGACAGCCGCGTCGTCGCCGAGAACGCGATGAAGCGGGCGTCGGCCGGCGCCGTTTCACCGGCGATTGCGTACTTCTCCTTCGCCAGCGCGACGATCGAGCGGCCTTCCGCGGTTTCGTCGGCTTCGCTGGCGAGTAGCGCGGCCTGCGCAGCTTCGGCATCGCTGATGCCCGGCACCGGGATGATCTCGGCGGCGAGACGGTTACCGAAGGTGATGGTGCCGGTCTTGTCGAGCAGCAGCGTGTCGATATCACCGGCGGCCTCCACCGCGCGGCCCGACATTGCCAGTACGTTGAAGCGCACCAGGCGGTCCATGCCGGCGATGCCGATCGCCGACAGCAGCGCACCGATGGTGGTCGGGATCAAAGTGACGAACAGCGCCACCAGCACGATCACCGAGATCGAGCCGCCGGCGTAGCTGGCGAAGCTCGGAATGCTGTCGACCACGAACACGAAGATGATGGTGAGGCCGACCAACAGGATGTTGAGCGCGATCTCGTTCGGCGTCTTCTGCCGCTCGGCGCCTTCGACCAGCTTGATCATGCGATCGAGGAACGACGAGCCGACCGCGGCGGTGATACGAACCACGATGCGATCCGAGATCACCGTGGTGCCGCCGGTCACCGCCGATCGGTCGCCGCCGGATTCGCGGATCACCGGCGCGGATTCGCCGGTCACCGCCGCTTCGTTGACCGAGGCGATGCCCTCAACGATGTCGCCGTCGCCGGGGATCATGTCTCCGGCCTCGCATAGCACGAGATCGCCGACCTGCAGATGCTCGGCAGCGACGCCCTCATAGAGCTCGTGATTGCCGGCGATCAGCAGCCGCTTGGCGACGGTCGAGGCGCGGGTGGCGCGCAGCGTGTCCGCCTGCGCCTTGCCGCGGCCTTCGGCGACGGCCTCGGCGAAGTTGGCGAACAGCACCGTGAACCACAGCCAGACCACGATCTGGGCCTGGAACAGCACATGCGCGCCGGCGAATATGTCGCGGATCAGCAGCACGGTGGTGAGCGCGCTGACGATCTCCAGCACGAACATCACCGGGTTCTTGGCCAGCGTCCGCGGATCGAGCTTGACGAAGGCCTGTCCGATCGCCGGCACGATGATGGCCGGATCGAGGATGGTCGGCGAGGCCGAGCGTTTGCGGAGTTTCGAGACTTTCATGGGTGTGGCTCCGAACTAATAGGTCGCGCCGGTGAGCATCGACAGATGCTCGGCGAGCGGGCCGACGGCGAGGGCCGGGAAGAAGGTGAGACCGCCGACGATCAGGATGGTGCCGACCAGAAGACCGACGAACAGCGGGCCGGTGGTCGGGAAGGTGCCGGCGGTGGCCGCCACGCTGCGCTTGCTTGCGAGCGAGCCGGCGATTGCCATCGCGGGGATGATCATCCAGAACCGGCCGAGGAACATCGTCACCGCGCCGGTGAGATTGTAGAACGGCGTGTTGCCGGTGAGACCGCCGAACGCCGAGCCGTTGTTGGCGGCCTGCGAGGTGAAAGCGTACAGCACCTCGGAGTAACCGTGCGGGCCGGCATTGGCCATCGACGCCACGGCGGGCGGATAAATCACTGCGATCGCCGTGAAGCCGAGCATCACCAGCGGCAGGATCAGGATCGCCAGCATGGCCATCTTGACCTCACGCGCCTCGATCTTCTTGCCGACGTATTCGGGGGTGCGGCCGACCATCAGTCCGGCCAGGAAAATGGTGATGATGACGAACAGCAGCATGCCGTAGAGGCCTGCGCCGACGCCGCCGATCACGATCTCGCCGAGCTCCATATTGATGATCGGGATCATGCCGCCGAGCGCGGTGAAGGAGTCGTGCATCGCGTTGACGGCGCCGCACGACGCCGCGGTGGTGATCACGGCGAACAGCGCCGAGGCGGCGATGCCGAAGCGGACTTCCTTGCCTTCCATGTTGCCGCCGGAGAGGCCGAGCGACTGCATGATCTGCGTGCCGTGGGCCTCGGCCCAATAGCAGACCGCGACGCCGGCGATGAACAGCACGCCCATCGCGGCCAAGATGGCCCAGCCCTGACGCTGGTTGCCGACCATGCGGCCGAACACGTTGGTGAGCGCGGCGCCGAGCGCGAAGATCGAGATCATCTGCACGAAGTTCGACAGCGCGGTCGGGTTCTCGAACGGATGCGCGGCGTTGGCGTTGAAGAAGCCGCCGCCATTGGTGCCCAGCATCTTGATGGCGACCTGTGAAGCCACCGGACCGAGCGCCAACGTCTGCTTGCCGCCTTCGAGTGTCGTCGCATCGACGTACGGGCCGAAGGTCTGCGGGATGCCCTGCCACACCAGAAATAGCGTGAACGGGATGCACAGCGGCAGCAGCACGTAGAGCGTGCAGCGGGTGATATCGACCCAGAAATTGCCGACGGTCGAGACCGACGCGCGTGCAAAGCCGCGGATCAACGCCACAGCGAGCACAATGCCGGTCGCGGCCGACAGGAAGTTCTGATGCGTCAGGCCGAGCATCTGCGACAGGTAGCTCAGCGTGCTTTCGCCGCCGTAGTTTTGCCAGTTGGTGTTGGTGAGGAACGAGATCGCGGTGTTGAGCGCCAGATCGGGCGCCATCGCGCTCTGCTCGGCCGGATTGAACGGCAGGAAGCCCTGCAGTCGAAGCAGCGCGTAAAGCGCGGCGAAGCCGAGGACGTGGAACAGCAGCATCGCCAGCGTGTAGCTCAGCCAATGCTGTTCGCGGTCGGGATCGATGCCGGAGACGCGATAGATGATGGTCTCGACCGGTCGCAGCAGCGGCGACAGCGGCGTCGATTTGCCCTCGAACACTCGGGTCATATAGAGGCCGAGGACGGGCGTGAGCGCGATCACGATCGCGCAAAACAGGATGATTTGGGTCCAGCCGATCAGGGTCATGGCATGCTCCTTCAGAATTTCTCGGGGCGGAGCAGCGCGTAGACGAGGTAGATCAGCAGCGAGACGCTGACGAGCGCCGCGAATAGATAATCGAACGACATCGCACGCCTCCCGTCAGATCCGGTCGCAGGCGTAGGCGTAACCGATGGTCAGCGCGAACAGCGCGAGACCGAGGGCGAGCATGGCAAGATCGAACATCGAAGCCTCCTATGAGCTTCGATGCAGGTAGAAGGGCCGCCATAAGGATGCGATGCGGAAATGCGGCGGCCGGCATAAAGGCCGCATAAGGGCGGTCGCGGGCTGACGTGCCCTCAACAAGCACAACCTCATGGTGAGGAGGCGCGAAGCGACGTCTCGAACCATGCGCCGCAGGGTGCGCGTGGCTCCCATCCTTCGAGACGCCCCGGCTCCGTCCTGCGGGCTACGTCGGGACTCCTAAAGGATGAGGGCGTCAGTGCGGCGACTGGTCGATCAAGTTCTGAGGATGCTCAAGGCAATTGAAGGAACTCGCCGACGAGCCGCAGCACCTCGTCAGGCTGATCGTGCTGCAGCCAATGCCCGGCATCGGCGACCGTCTCGATGCGGACGTCTTTGAAATACTTCCGACGCCGGCGGCGGCTGAATCGCCGAGAAAACTGTCGGAGGCGAACAGCAGCAACGTCGGACAGGCGATGCGCTGCCACAGCGCGGCGTAGTCGTCGCCCGACAACCTATGCGGCGCGACCACGCGCTGGGTGGGATCGAACTTCCAGCCGTAGCTTCCGTCGTCGGCGCGGCGGACCCCGTGGGTCGCGAGGTGCAGCGCCAGTTCCGGCGTCAGCCGCCGGTTATGGCTGCGCATCTGCGCCGCCGCGTCGGCGATGGTCGCGTAGCGGCGCGGCACCCGATCTTCGAGCTTGTCGAGCTGGCCGACCCATTTGGCGATGCGCTCGTGCGGCGCCGGCCTCGGCGCCCCCGGCACCGTGGTGATGCCGTCGAGCACGACCAGCCGGCTGACCTGCTCGGGGAACGCGCCGGCATACAGGGCCGAGATCATCCCGCCCATCGAATGGCCGATCAGCGTTACCGGCGGGCCGATCTGCCGGATCAGGCAGCTAAGATCGTAGACATATTCCGGCAGGCTGTAGCTGCCACCCTTCATCCAGTCGGAATCGCCGTGGCCGCGCAGGTCCGGCGCGATCACGTGGTAGTGCGGGCGTAGCGCCCGCGCCAGCCGGTCCCAGCTCCGCGCATGGTCGGCGCCGCCATGGATCAGCAGCAGCGGCGGCGCGCCGGCATTGCCCCAGTCGAGATAGTGCAGGCGCAGGCCTTGGGCCTGAAAGAAGTGGCTGTCGGGTTGGTCCATGGCGGGATCGTTGTCCGGCGGAACGGAGGCGGGTGCTCTTTGTAGCCAATTTGGCGGGCGCGGTTGAGAATTTGTTGCAACTGATCCGAGTTCGAATATCGTGATATGTCGATCGCCCGCCTTATCGTTCCCGAGCCGCAGAGGTCCGTCATGCCCGCGTCTAGCGCTGCCCGTAAACCGTCGCCGATGGGCCGACCGCTCGACACCAGCCAGCTCCGCGCCAACGCCGCGCAGGCGAGCGAATTCCTCAAGACGCTGGCCAACGCGTCGCGTTTGGTGATGCTGTGCCAGCTGGCGGAGGGTGAGAAGTCTGTGTCGGAACTGACCGAGCTGCTCGGCGAGCGCCAGCCGACGGTGTCGCAGCAACTCGCCCGGCTGAGAAGCGAGCGTCTCGTCGCGGCCCGCCGTGACGGCCAGCAGGTGTTCTATTCGCTGGCGAGCGACGAAGTCCGCACCATCATCGCGGCGCTCCACACGACCTTCTGCAAGAAGCCGCGGCGCTGAAGGCGCTCACTCCGTTCGGCCACCGCCGAACAGCCGCGCCAGCAGGCCAGGCCGCCGCGGCGCCTGGACGGTTGCAAATCCGGCTTTGCGCCAGCCAATGATGCCGCCACCGAGCACATAGGCGTCGCAGACGCTGTCCGCCAATGCGGCGATCTGGCCCGCATACATCCGCGTTCGGCCGCCGGAATGGCAGAAGAAGATCGCCTTGCGGCCGCGCGCTGCGTGCAGATCGGCATTCTTGAAGCCGGTCAGCGGCAGCTCGAGCGCGCCGTCGATGTGCTCCCGCTCGATCTCGTGGCGTTCGCGGATATCCACCAGCACCGCGCCGTCATGCGCCACCATGCGATGGGCTTCGATCGGCGAGACAGTCTTCAGTGCCATTGCCTTGCTCCAATGCGGTGATGACAATCGCACGTTCGAGGCCTGCGCTCTGTGACGAAGTCACCGCGCCGCTCGCCATGACCGGCGACAACCGACGTCGCGTTACGCGGCTCCGCTACGGCCGACACAGTTGCTTTGCGACAAGGGAGAAGAGATGACCTCCGAACATTTCAAGATGTGGGAATCCCGCTTCGCCGGCGAAGATTACGTGTTCGGCACGGCGCCCAACGCCTTGCTGGCGTCGTGCCGCGATGTGTTGCCGAAGCAGGGTCGAGCGCTGGCGATCGCAGACGGCGAGGGGCGCAACGGCGTGTTTCTGGCCGAATGCGGCCTGTCGGTGCTGTCGGTCGATTTCTCGCCCGCCGCGCAGGCCAAGGCGCATAAGCTTGCGGCGGCACGCGGCGTGACGATCGAGACCGCGACCGCCGATCTGATGCAGTGGCAGTGGCCGGGCGGCTTCGACGTGGTCGCCGGCATCTTCTTTCAGTTTCTCACACCGGAGCAACGCCCGCGGATCTTCAAGAATATCCGCGACGCGTTGAAGCCGGGCGGCTTGTTGCTGATCGAAGGCTATCGGCCGAAGCAGCTCGTCTACAAGACCGGCGGGCCGAGCCAGGTCGAAAACCTTTACACGCGCGAACTGCTCGAAGAGGCGTTCGGCGATTTCGACAATCTTTCGATCCGCGAACACGACAGCGAAGTCGCCGAGGGCGTCGGCCATGCCGGGATATCGGCGCTGATTGATCTGATCGGGTGGAAGCCGAAGTAGTCCGAAACTGTTGGGTCCTGCCGCGTGTTATTCCATCGCGCAGCGGTCAGTCACTTCCGGCGCATCGGCGCGGAGCCCGATCCACGCCGCGATGCTGGCCTGATCGAAGCCGGATTCGCGGCGCTCGCCGGATTGCAGCAGCGGGCGGCGGATCAGGATCGGCTCGGCGATCATCAGCGCCAAGGCCGAGTGCTCGTCGAGCGCGGCGAAGTCGATCGCGCCGGCCTTCACCTTCGGTGCCGAGGCGTTGAACCAGTCGCGCAGCGTCTTGTCGCCGAAGAACGGCCGCAGCGTCGCCGGCGTCCAGGTTTGCGTGAGCAGGTTGCGGACGTCGAGCTCGTGACCTGAAGCTATCAGCAAAGCCTTCTGCCGCGCGTTGCCGACGCAGCCGGGCTTCTCGTAGAACACCACCTTTGCCATCGCGACCTGACCCTAAGAGTTGCGAACTGTGACGCCGCGCCACCACGCCGCGACGTCGCCCGCCGCGCAGGGCAGCGTCACGGACTGATCGCCGGTGAATTCGCGCCACGCTGCCGCGCAGGATTCCGGCACCGCGGTGAGCAGCGGCCGGCCGGCCATGATGGTCTCGGCGAATTCACTGCGCAGGCCCTTGCCGCCGGCTTCCTGCTTGGAGAATTTGTTGATGATCACCAGGTCGGCATCGGCCGCGATGGCGCGCGTCACCGCTTGGGCGGCCTCCGCCAGACCCGACGCGTCGAGCTTGCAAGAGGCTGCGGCGGCGCCGAGCGTCTGCGAAATGCCGATCGCCTCGCCGGTGATCAGGTCGACCAGCTGCATGTCGATCTTCTTGCCGGCCGCGTCCTTCACGTTCCGCTGCACCACGCCGCCGAGGCGGTCGCCGGCCTCGATCCGCGCGAAGGCGAAGCCGGCCAGCAGGGCGTCGACATCCTCGTCGCTGCGATACACGATGGCGGCGATGCGCGGCGCATCGCCTGTGGAAGCTGCCGTCATGGTGCACCTCCTGTTCGGTCGCTAATGATCAGCAAGCCTCGTGCCGGGCGATGAATTTTCCGACGAAGATCGCTACGCGTCTGATTTGGCGCGGTTTTTGCCACCTGGGGAGCGCCGCCTCGCGCACGTCGCAAAGCCGACAAGCGTTGTATAGTCACCAACATAACGAGTCCATCACCTGTTGAATGAGCCCGCCATGCCGCCTTCGATCCCTTATGCCGATCTGCAACGCCTGCTCGATGACGACGTCCCGTTCGGCGATCTCACCACAGAGGCGCTCGGCATCGGAGCGCGGATCGGCACGATGCGGTTGGCCGCGCGCGATCCGATGGTGCTGGCGATGGCCGAGGAGGCCGCCGCGATCATCCAACTCGGCGGCTGTGAAGTCGACCTGATCGCGGCCTCCGGCGCGCGGCTCGAACCCGGCGCGCCGGTCCTGGTGGCGCGGGGCGCTGCAAGCGGGCTGCTGCGCAGCTGGAAGGTGGCGCAGACGCTGATCGAGATCTGGTCCGGCGTCGCCACGGCGGCGGCGGATATCGTCGCCGCGGCGCGCGCCGTATCACCGACCATTGCGGTCGCATGTACCCGCAAGAACACGCCCGGCACCAAGCGCTTCGCGGTCGCCGCCGTGAAGGCCGGCGGCGCTGTGATGCACCGGCTCGGCCTGTCCGAAACCATTTTGGTGTTCGGCGAACACCGCGGCTTTCTCGACGAACCGCTGGCAGCCACGGTGCAGCGGCTACGCGCAGCATCGCCGGAGAAGAAGCTGATCACCGAGGTGTCGGCGGTCGACGCAGCGCTGGAAGCGGCCGAGGCCGGCTTCGATGTGCTGCAACTGGAGAAGTTTGCACCTGCCGACGTAGCAGCCTTGGTGCAGCGGCTCGCCACGACGCCGCACCGCCCAGTGATCGCCGTCGCCGGCGGCGTCAACGCCGCGAATGCCGCCGCTTACGCCCAAGCTGGCGCGCAGGTCCTCGTTACCTCGGCGCCCTACATGGCGAAACCCCGGGACGTGCAGGTGACGATCAGGCCGGATAGTTAGTTAGCTCCGCACTCGAGGCGTTTCCACCCGCACATCGTCATCCTGAGGTGCCCGGCGTGCCGCGCACCAGCGCGGTACGTCGGGCCTCGAAGGATGGGCTCCGCGCGCAGCAGTCATCCTTCGAGGCTCGCTGCGCTCGCACCTCAGGATGACGGCTGGGGGTGTAGTTAAGCAGAAAGACTCTCCATCCGTATCCGTTGCTCACCTCTATCCGTCATTGCGAGCCGAAGGCGAAGCAATCCAGCCCAATGCACGGAGCTGGATTGCTTCGCTTCGCTCGCAATGACGGACATAGTCACTTACCCGTATAACTCGCCGCCCGCTCGGCCAGCGTTTCCCTCAGCACCGTCTTCTGAATCTTTCCGTTCGCATTGCGTGGCAAGGGTTCGCTGCGGACAATGACGCTTTCCGGCACTTTGTAGTCCGACATCCGGCTCGCGCACCAGGCGGCGACGTCGCGTTCGCTCAAGCTTGCGCCTTCGTTCGTCACCACGATCGCATTGACGCGCTCGCCGAGCACTGGGTCGGGCGTGCCGATAATCGCTGTCTCGATCACGCCGTCGAGGCCGCAGATCACGTTCTCGACTTCGGCCGAGAAAATCTTGAAGCCGCCGCGGTTGATCATGTCCTTCTTGCGGTCGAACACGCGGACGAAGCCATCGCGGTCGATCGAGCCGATATCGCCCGAGCGCCAGTAACCGTCGACGAATTCCTTGGCGTTGGCGTCGGGCCGCTGCCAATAGCGCGGCACCACCATCGGGCCCGAGATCAGCAGCTCGCCCGGCTCGCCGGGCGCGACCTCGTTATCGTCGGCATCGAGCACGCGGACATGCGCATAGGGGACGACCTGGCCGACGCTGTCCATATGATCGCGCCAATATGCCTGCGGCATGATCGTGGTCGGCGAGGTGGTCTCGGTGGCGCCATAGGCGTTGCGCAGTTGCAGGTTCGGCAGCTTCGCCGCCAGTGCCTCGATGGTCGGCACCGGCATCGGCGCGCCGCCGAAGCAGCCGATGCGCCAGGCCGACAGATCGTGCTTGGCGAAGTCCGGATGCATCACCGCCAGCGTGTAGATCGCAGGCACCAGGATCGACCAGGTGATACGTTCGCGGCCGGCGAGCGCCAGGAAATCTGCGGTCTTGAATGCCTGCCGCATCAGCACGACGCAGCCGCCGACCGCGAGCGTCGCATAGGACACGCCGACGAGGCCGGTGACATGCGACAGCGGCACCGCGACGAGGCCACGGTCGTGCTCGGTGAGTTCGTGGGCGCGGGCGAACGCGTAGGCCGAGTGCAGGATGCTGAGATGCGTCAGCTCGGCGCCCTTGGGCTTGCCGGTGGTGCCGGAGGTGTAGAGGATGACGGCGGTGTCGTCCTCATGCAGCGCCGGTGAAGGCGCATCGGCGGGCGCGGCCGCGAGCAGGTCCTCGAACGGGCGCGCATCCGCGGCGTCGCCATGCGCCACGTAGCAATGCGCCAGCTCGGGTACGTCCTCAGGCGCGGGGATTTCCGATGCCAGCTCGGCCTCGAAGATCAGCACGCGCGCGCCGGAATTGCCGAGCAGGAACTGCAGCTCGGCGCGGCGCTGGCGGATGCCGATCGGCACCACCAGCGCGCCCATCCGATTGCAGGCCAGCGTGACCGCCAGAAACTCCCAGCAATTGCCGAGAAACAGCGCGACGCGGTCGCCCTTGCCGATGCCGAGCCGGCTCAGCGACGCGGCGATGCCGCCGGCGAGCGCATCGAGCTCGCGATAGCTGAGCGTGCGGTCGTCGACGATCGCGGGGCGATCGGGGAAGCGGCGGGCAATGTCGGTGAACAGCGCGGCGAGGGAGGCGGGGCGATCGGCGAAGCAGAGCATGCTGCGGTCGCCGTAGTGGGTCTCGCGGCGCAGGGCTCCGCCGAGGCCGGGCTCGGGCCAAAAAGTCATGAGGCGTTTCCTGTGTTCTCGTTGCACCGGCCTGACCGAGGCCGGCGAGCAGCGGGTGTTCCGCCGCGGACAATATTACCCGGCCGAAGCCGCCGCAGCCAGTTCCACGTCGGCCCGTTCGATTGAGCCGCATCAGTGCCGCGCTGACATCGGACCGTCAGTATTGGCGCCTAGGGTGATGGACAAACACCGAGAATCGTCCGCCCCGAGGCCCAAGGAACACCACATGATCTTGTCGGACGTGGAATGCGAGTGCGGCACCATCTATCGCTGCGCCGAATCTGAAACTCTCTCTGGAGAGCCCGGCCGCTTGGCTTGCGCGAATTGCGGCCGGATCGTCGAACAATGGGACGCCGCGCACCGCCGCGTGTATCGCTGCGTGCTGACGCCGGACCGGTCCTATCCGGTGGTGGCACCACCGCCGGCGCCCTGAACTGCGCCTGCGGGCGATGCGCATGCATCCCGGCGTCTCGACGGCCGGCCTGAGCGGCCTATATTGCTGTCAGACCTCCGGCAATCCTCAAGGGCACGATCTTGCGCACTCCTGTTCTGGCGGCAGGCGGCATTGTGTTGCGACGCGGCGACGAGCCGCGCCTCGCCGTGGTGCGCATGCGCAAGCGCGGCGACTGGGTGCTGCCCAAGGGCAAGCTCGAACGCGGTGAGACGCCGCGGCAGGCCGCCGAGCGCGAGGCGTGGGAAGAGACTGGCCACGCCGTCGCGGTGCACGAATTCGTCGGCACGCTGGCCTACGAGTCCGGCGGCCGCTCCAAGGTCGTGCACTTCTGGCGGATGGAAGCCGAGTTCGAGCCGAACCGGGCGCTGATGAAAGACATCGTCGCGGTCGAGTGGCTGTCGCTCGACGACGCCGTCGGCCGGCTGTCGCGCAGCTACGAGCAGGCGTTTCTGTCCGAGGTCGGGCCGTATGTGCTCGAGCAGGCTGCGCGCAAGGCCTCGCCGCCGAGTCGACTTTCCAGGCCGCGGGACGTACAGCCTGCTGAAGAGCTATCCGTGCCCGCTCCGGTTGCCGCCCACACTGCGGAGACGCGCGTCACCGAGCTGCGTCATGCGCCGCCGCTCGCGCTGGAGCAGCCGGTTGGTACAGCCGAGGCGCCGCCGACATTACTCGGATGGTTGCGGCGATGGCTGAGCGGTGACCGCGACCGCTAACAGATTGCCCCTCGTTGGTTGTAATATCTTACCACGACCGAAGTGGTGATACTTGATATGCCGAAGTCGATTTGATTCAGGTCAAACTTCACCCCACGCCCAAACCTATCGTTCGCCAAAAGGCCGACCGGCCTTGGGACGGAAACGGGCGGGAGTGATGCCATGGATCAGGCGGTGGCCGGCGCGGCGAGCGCGCGGCGCGAGATATTCGGGACGCCGATCTTCGGTCCCGAGGCGGCCCAGAAGGGTTACGCCCTCAACAAGATGTGCTTCTCCTTCAACGATGCCGCCAATCGCGCCGAATTCGTGCGCGACGAGGCTGCCTATTGCGCGCGCTACGGCCTGACCGCGGCGCAGACCGAGGCGCTGCTCAAGCGTGACCTCTTGAAGCTGCTCGATCTCGGCGGCAACGCCTACTACCTGGCGAAGTTCGCCGGCATTTTGGGGCTCAACATGCAGGACATCGGCGCGCTGCAGACCGGCATGACGGTCGAGCAGTTCAAGGCGAAGCTGGTTGCGGCGAGGGACAACTAATGGCGACGATCATCGGCGGCCTCGCCGCATCTCACGTGCCGGCCATCGGCGTCGCCATCGCCAAGGGGCTGCAGAAGGACCCGTATTGGTCACCGTTCTTTGAAGGTTTCGACGCGCCGTGCCGCTGGCTCGACGCCAACAAGCCCGATGCCGCGGTGGTGATCTACAACGATCACGGCCTCAACTTCTTCCTCGACAAGATGCCGACCTTTGCGATCGGCGCCGCGCCGGAATATCGCAACGACGATGAAGGCTGGGGCATCCCGGTGCGCGACCCGTTCCGTGGCGACACCGCGCTGTCGTGGCACATCATCGAGACGCTGGTCGGCGCAGAGTTCGATCCGGTCACCTGCCAGGAAATGCTGGTCGACCACGCCTACAGCCTGCCGATGGAGTTGTTCTTCCGCGAGCGCGCTCACGCGATCCCGACCGTGCCGGTGGTGGTCAACACCGTGCAGCATCCGCTGCCGAGCCTGCGCCGCTGCTTCAAGCTCGGCCAGGCCATCGGCCGTGCGATCGAAAGCTATCCGGAAGACATGAATGTCGTGGTGATCGGCACCGGCGGCCTATCGCATCAGCTCGAAGGCGAGCGCGCCGGCTTCATCAACAAGGCCTTCGACAAGCGCTGCATGGACGCGATGACCGGCGATATCGAAGGCATCCTGGGCATCGACCCGCACGAACTCGTCGAACTCGCCGGCAGCCAGGGCGTCGAAGTGATGAACTGGGTCGCCATGCGCGGCGCGCTCACCGGCGATGTCCACGAGCTCCACCGCAATTATCACTTGCCGATTTCGAACACGGCGTCGGGCATCATGCTGATCGAGAACCGGCCGCGGCTGGCGAAGGCGGCTTGAGGTTGTTGGCTGCGG
>NZ_BADD01000635.1 GCF_000333455.1 Rhodopseudomonas sp. B29 | reverse complement strand
TCGGAAAGATCCAGTACCCGATGTCGGGGGATCCGACCGGCACGATCAGCCGCAACTTCGAAGTGATGATCGAGAAAGCGGGCTTGCCGATCGCGGCACCTTTGTCGTCGACCCCGACGGCAAGATCCAGATCGTCGAAATCACGGCTGGCGGCATCGGTCGCGATGCGCAGGAGCTGCTGCGCAAGATCAAGGCAGCCCAATACGTTGCCGCGCACCCCGGCGAGGTTTGTCCCGCGAAATGGCAGGAAGGCGAGCAGACGCTTGCGCCGTCGCTGGAACTCGTCGGCAAGATCTGATCGGGCGAAATTTTCCTTCAAAGCTAATTTCGGGCCGGCCGACAGGCCGGCCCGAATCGGGCGCCGCACCCTGCGTCCTATCCCAAGCCGTTCATCCAGCGGGTGACATCAAGAGATTTCCGCGGAGCTGATACATGTTGGACGCGTCGTTGAAGAGCCAGATCCGCACCTATTTCGAGCGGATTACGCTGCCGATCGAGCTCATTCCGTCTCTCGATGACGGCGCGAAGTCGGCCGAACTGCGAGGCCTGATCGAGGAGATCGCGTCGCTTTCGGAAAAGATCACCGTGGCTCCCGATCAGCCCGATATCCACACGCCGTCGTTCGCCATCCATCGAGTCGGGACGGATATCTCGGTGCGCTTCGCCGGACTGCCGATGGGACATGAATTCAACTCGCTCATTCTTGCCTTGCTGCAGGTCGGCGGCCATCCTCCGAAGGAGGCGCCTGAGCTCGTCGAGGCGATCAAGAGCCTCGATGGCGACTACAATTTCGAGACCTATTTCTCGCTGTCGTGCCAGAACTGCCCTGACGTCGTGCAGGCGCTCAATGCGATGAGCGCCTTGAACCCGAGGATCAAGCACGTCGCCATTGATGGGGCGCTGTTCCAGGCCGAGGTCGAGAGGCGCCAGGTCATGGCTGTTCCCTCGGTCTTCCTCAACGGCGAGCCCTTCGCCCAGGGGCGCATGAGTCTCGAGGAGATCGTGGCGAAACTCGATACGCACAGTGTCGAGCGGGCCTCCCGTAAGATTGCTGAGAAAGCCGCCTTTGATGTCCTCGTGGTAGGCGGCGGACCTGCCGGCGTCGCGGCTGCCATCTATGCCGCACGCAAGGGAGTCCGGACCGGCATCGTCGCCGCGCGCATGGGCGGGCAAGTGCTGGACACCATGGCGATCGAGAATCTCATCTCGGTCCCGCATACCGAAGGACCAAAGCTCGCCGCGTCACTGGAACAGCAGGTGAAATCCTATGACGTCGATATCATGAACGCGCAGACTGCCGTTCGCCTGATACCGACCGTCGGACCGGATGATCTGCTGCAGGTCGAGCTGGCGAGCGGCGCGACGTTGAAGTCGCGCACGGTCGTCCTGTCGCCCGGCGCACGCTGGCGGCAACTCGATATTCCCGGTGAAAACGAATATCGCAACAAGGGAGTCGCCTATTGCCCGCATTGCGACGGCCCACTGTTCAAGGGCAAGCGCGTGGCCGTGGTTGGCGGCGGCAATTCGGGCGTGGAAGCCGCGATTGATCTCGCGGGCATCGCTGCCCATGTCGTCCTGATCGAGTTCGATGCCAACCTGCGGGCCGATGCCGTGCTGCAGAGCAAGCTCTATTCGCTGCACAATGTGACTGTTATTACCTCGGCGCGGACATCTGAAGTTCACGGCGACGGCCAGAAGGTCGTGGGTCTGTCCTATGTCAAGCGCAACAGCGATCAGCTCCAACGCTTGGAAGTTGACGGCGTGTTTGTTCAGATCGGTCTCGTACCCAACACCGATTGGCTGAAGGGAACTGTCGCACTGAATACGCGCGGCGAAATCGAAGTCGATGCGCGGGGGGGCACCGCCATTACCGGCGTGTTTGCTGCTGGCGATGCCACGACGGTGCCGTACAAGCAGATCATCGTCGCAATGGGAGAAGGCGCCAAGGCTTCGCTCTCGGCGTTCGATCATCTGATCCGGACGACGCCTGTGGAGGTGCTTCAAGCAGCGCAATGAGGTTCGGCTCANGCGCGCTGGACCGCTGACCGCTTAGCTGTTCTCGGGCGGGCGGCCCTTCGCCTACAGCACCTCCGGCAACGAATGCCCCGCCAGTTCGATGCTGAGCCCCTGCATGCCGAGGTCGTTGATTT
>NZ_BADD01000636.1 GCF_000333455.1 Rhodopseudomonas sp. B29 | reverse complement strand
TCTCGTCGTCGTGCTCGGCGGCATCGGCCTGTCGGGCGGCCTCGACGGCATGCTCAACGTCGTCATCGGCACGCTGCTGATCGGCACCATGCTCAACGGCATGACGATCATGGACGTTTCGTATTCGGGCCAGAACCTGGTGAAGGGCGTCGTGCTGCTGATCGCCGTGATCGCCGACT
Organism: Rhodopseudomonas sp. B29; assembly: GCF_000333455.1. Lineage (GTDB taxonomy): Bacteria > Pseudomonadota > Alphaproteobacteria > Rhizobiales > Xanthobacteraceae > Rhodopseudomonas. The sequence goes on along the minus strand of NZ_BADD01000636.1, from coordinate 7,779 downwards.
CTTTCCTCAACCCGCGCAACGAGGAGACCGCCCAGCAGGGCGACATCTAACCGAACGACCAAAGCCACGGCGATCAACGCCGGGCGGCAAGACCAACGACCAAGGAGGAAATCATGTCGTTTCAACTAAAGCGCGCCGCGGCGCGACTGATCGTAGCCGCTGCGGCCGTAGCCGCAATGGCGCTGCCCGCGCGTGCGACACAGGGGCTCGACATAGCCGTTCCAGGCGCCGTTCAAGGCGGCGCTGGCCGCCAATATACACACCTACATTCCTGTGGCGATGAACTTCGACCTCACCGAAGGCTGGTTCGCCGGCGTCAAGCGCGAGCTCGAGCCCTACGGCATGAAGGTGATCGTCCGCGATCCGAACTGGAGCACCAGCGCCGGCGCCCAGGCGCTGACGACGCTGATCTCCGAGAAGCCGGCGGTGATCATCGTGCACAATCCCGACGTGCAGACCTACGCCAAGCTGCTGCAGCGCGCCGAGAAGGAAGGCATCTTCATCATCCAGATCAACATGGGCTCGGTGTATCGCAGCTCGGCCTTCGTCGGCGCCAACTGGATCGACGTCGGCGAGCGCGCCACCGAGGCGGTGGTGAAGGCTTGCGAGGGTAAGTCCGGCAAGATTGCCGTCATGCAAGGTGCACTCTCGGCAGCGACCTCGGCCTACACGCTGAAGGGCGTCGAGAACGTGCTGGCCAAGAACCCGAACATCAAGGTCGTGTCGTCGCAGGCGGCCGACTGGGACGCGGCCAAAGCCAAGGCGATCACTCAGACCGTGCTGAAGCAGAACCCGGATCTGTGCGGCATCGTCGGCTTCTGGGACGGCATGGACATCGGCACCGCTGCGGCAGTGAAGGAAGCGGGTCTCACCGGCAAGGTGTTCCTCGCGACTTCGGGCGGCGGTGAGCGCAAGGGCGCCTGCGAACTCGTCAAGAACGGCTCGTTCGACCTCGACCTCAGCTACGACGTGCCGACCCAGGCCGCCGACATGGCGGCGATGATCAAGTGGCTGCTGTCCTCTGGCGTCAAGCCTGGCGACGTGAAGGGCTCGATCTACACCACGCTGATCCCGATCACCAAGGAGAACGCCGACTCTCAGACGGCGTGCTGGAATCTCAGCGACGTGAAGAAGTAACGACCGCTTCACTTCCGTCTCGGCGCCGCTCGCATGCATGCATGCGGGCGGCCGCTGACGGCGCACGTTCCCAGACAGCCGGCTCTTCCGTTCAGCGGGTCCCATGCAAGAAGCACTCGTCAAGTTTAAGTCGCGCTACTGGCCGGATCATCTGCTCGGCGAAATCCTGTCGAAGCGATGGACCGAGACCGCGATCCCGATGATCGTGCTGATCGTGGTGGCGATCGCACTCAGCCGGGCGATCCCGGGATTCCTGTCGCCTGCGTCGCTTGGCGATACGGCGCGACAGGCCGGCGAGATCGGCTTCGTCGTACTCGGCATGGGGCTGGTGGTGATCGTCGGCGGCATCGACCTGTCGGTCGGCTCGATGTTCGCGCTGTGCGACTTCTGCGCGCTGTACTGCCTCGACGTGCTGGGCTGGCCGGTGCCGGCCGTCATTGTCGCTACCATCGCCTGCGGCGCGCTGCTCGGCGCCGTCAATGGCGTCCTGATCGGCTATCTGCGACTGCGCGCCTTCATCACTACGCTGATCACGCTGATCATCTTCCGGTCGACCTACGACCTGTTGCTGGTCGGCAATTCGGTCAAGATCGCGGCCTCGATGCCCGACTTCCCCTCGTGGGACTTCATCGGGGGCGGCGACGTGTTCGGCATTCCGAGCGTGGCGCTGCTGTACATCGTGGTAGCGATCTTCGGCCACATCTTCCTGACGCGACTGAGGCCGGGCTGGCACATCACCGCGATCGGTGGCTCGCGGCGCTCGGCGTATAACTCAGGCATTCCGGTCCGCCGCACCATCGCGCTGTGTTACGTCGCCAGCGGTGCGCTGACCGCGATCGGCGCGCTGTTCTTCGCGGCTCGGCTCGGCACCGTCGGCGGCGACGTCGGCATCGGCCTCGAAGTCACGGTGCTGACGGCGACCGTGCTCGGCGGCATCACGCTCGGCGGCGGCAAGGGCTCGGTCGCCAAGGCGCTGGCCGGCACGCTGATCGTGCTGCTCATCACCAACGGCCTGACCACGCTGTCGGTGCGCGGTGGCTATAACCGTATGGTGTTGGCGTCGATCCTTCTGGTCGCCGCGATGATCGACATCCGCTGGCTGAAGAACCGCAACCGCATCATCAGCAAGGTCTATGTCGCGCCCGCCTATCACTATCTGCCGCCGCCGCCGCCGACCGAGATCGGCAAGGGCGGCCCGTTCGAACAGAACGACAAGCTGCGCAACGTCTCGCTGATCGGCCTCGGCAAGATCGAGGCGCCCGAGGACGTCATCCTCGACCGCCACGACAACCTCTATGCCGGCTCGCGGCATGGCGACATTATGAAGTTCTACGCGCCGGACTATTCGCGGATGGAGGTGTTCGCCCATATCGGCGGCCAGCCGCTCGGCATGGCGTTCGACCGCAACGACAACCTGTACTGCTGCATCGGCGGCATGGGGTTGTATCGCATCGCGCCGGACGGCAAGGTCGAGAAGGCGACCGACGAGACCAACCGCAGTATCTGGTCGGTGAACGATGACAGCCGGCTGCGGCTCGCCGACGATCTCGACATCGCCGATGACGGGCGAATCTTTTTCTCGGAAGCCACGGTGCGCTACGAGATGGACGAATGGCCGGTCGACGGCCTCGAGGCGCGCGGCAACGGCCGCATCATCTGCTACGACCCCAACACCAACTCCACGCGCACCGTGCTGCGCGGGCTGAAATTCCCCAACGGCATCGCCATCGCCAGCGACCGGCAGTCGATCCTGTTCGCCGAGACGTTCGGCTGCTCGATCAAGCGCTATTGGTTCGACGGGCCGAAGTCCGGCACCGTGGAGGTGGTGATGGACAATCTGCCGGGCTATCCGGACAACATCAATCTCGCCTCGGACGGCAATTACTGGCTGGCGCTGGTCGGGATGCGCTCGCCGACGCTGGATCTGGCGTGGCGGATGCCGGACTTCCGCCGCCGCATGGGCAAGCGGCTGCCGGTCGACGAGTGGCTGTTCCCCAACATCAACACCGGCTGCGTCGTCAAATTCAACGAGGAGGGCCAGATCCTTGAGTCCCTCTGGGATCTGTCCGGCGCTAATCATCCAATGATCACCTCGATGCGCGAGCATCGCGGCCATCTGTATCTCGGCGGCATCGCCAACAACCGCATCGGTCGCTACAAGCTCGACGGCGCTGACCCGAACTTCGTCCAATACGACAAGCGATGGGGGAAACAGTCATGATCCCGGCGCTTCGCGAATTCGCGCACCGCTTCCTCGGCCGCGGCGAGGGCGCCATCACGGTGCCGCCGTTCGACGGCGCGCTGAAGCCCAACCAGACGCTCGAACACGCCGAGATCGTTGCCACACTGCCGACAGCGGAAGACCTCGCGACCGATGGAAGCGCGCTCTACGTCGCCGACGGTCAGGCCGTGCTGCAGATGGACGGCGCGTCGCTGGCGCCTGTGCGGCAGTTCGAGCAGCCGCTGACGGCGCTGTGCGTGTTGCCGGATGGCCGGCTCGCGGTGGCGCTAGCCGGCCGTGAGGTGCGGGTGTTTGCGCCGGGCGACAGCAGCGACATCGTCATCAGCGGCGAGGGCATGACCGCCGTCAATGCGCTGGCGCCCGGGCGGAACGGCACGTTGCTGGCGACCGACGGCTCGACCGATTTGCCGTATGCGGAGTGGGGCCGCGATCTGCTCAGCCGCGGCCGTAGCGGGCGGCTGCTGTCGGTCGATCCGGCCTCGCGCAAGATTGAGGTCGTCGCTTCGGGCCTGCGCTACGCGTTCGGCGCGGCGGCATCGGGCGACACCACGCTTGTGAGCGAGAGCTGGCGCCATCGCCTGATCGCGGTGAGCGCTAAAGGCGACATCAAGCCGGTGTTCGATCATCTGCCGGTGTATCCGTCGCGGCTGACGCCCGCTGTCGGCGGCGGCTTTTGGATGACGGCGTTCACCGCGCGCACGCAGCTGATTGAATTCGTGCTGCGCGAGGCGGCGTATCGCCGCCGGATGATGGCGGAGATCGATCCGGAGTTCTGGATCGTGCCGCGGCTGACCGCGGGGCACTCGTTCCGCGAACCGATGCAGGGCGCGCATCTCAAGACCATGGGCATCATCAAGCCGTGGGCGCCGCCGCGCTCCTACGGGCTCGTCGTTCGTCTCGGCGCCGACTACGCACCGCTGTATTCACTGCACAGCCGCGTCGACGGCAGCAACCATGGCGTTGTCGCCGCGGTTGAAGTCGCGGACAGCTTGTACGTTCTGGCCAAGGGGCCTGGCCGGCTGCTGCGGTTGAAACTCTCCGATATCAAGTCCGAGGTCGGCGCATGACGGACAACGTTCTGGAATTCCGCAAGGCCACCAAGCTGTACTCCGGCGTGCCGGCGATCGACTCGGTCGACTTCCAGCTTCGCCGCGGCGAAATCCATGCGCTGGTCGGTGAAAACGGCGCCGGCAAATCGACGCTGACCAAGGCGATGGCCGGGGTGGTGACGCTGACCTCCGGCACGATGCTGGTCGACGGCAAGGAGGTTGCGCCGAAGACGCCGCTCGAAGCGCGTCACCTCGGCATCGGCATGGTGTTTCAGGAGAACAGCCTGGTGCCGACCATGACGGTGGCGCAGAATCTGTTTCTCGGACAGGAGAAGTTCTACAACCGGCTGCGCGGCATCTACATCGCCGCCCAGCAATTCCTGCAGTCGCTGAATTTCGATGTGACGCCGACCGCGACGGTGGGCATGCTCGGCGCCGCGCAGAAACAGATGGTCGAGATCGCCCGCGCGGTGCTGCATCAGGCCAAGGTGATCATCTTCGACGAGCCGACCGCGACGCTGACGCCGGAGGAGAAGAAGTACTTCTTCGATCTGGTGCGCGACCTGCAGAAGCGTGGCGTCTCGATCGTGTTCATTTCGCATGCGCTGGAAGAGGCTCTGGCGCTGGCCGATCGCATCACCGTGCTGCGCGACTCCAAGCACGTCGTCACCGACGATGCCCGCAACTTCGACCGGGATCGCATCGTCCAGGCGATGGTCGGCCGCGACCTGTCGAACACGCTGTACGGCAAGCGCAAGACCACCGTGCGTCCTGCCGGCGAGCGGATGCTGACGATCCAGAATCTGAAGCTGGCGCCGATGGTGAAGAACAATTCGCTGTCGGTGTTCGCCGGTCAGATCACCGGCGTGTTCGGTCTGGTCGGCGCCGGCCGTACCGAGACGTTCAAGATTGCCGCCGGCGTGCTGAAGCGCGACTTCTTCCACGGCGGCGAGATCCTGCTGCGCGGCGAGCCGGTGCGGTACCGCGTGCCGGCACCGGCGGTGAAGGACGGCATCGCCTACATCACCGAGGACCGCAAGGTCGAAGGCTTCTTCGAGACGATGTCGATCGCCCGCAACGTCTATCTCGGGCTGCTCGCCAAGTTTCCGCGCGGCCGCTTCCTGCTGTCGCGGCGCGAGGCGCAGTCGAGCGGCGAAAGCTGGATCAAGCAGCTCAACGTCCGGGCGATCAGCACCAAGGCCAAGGTGGTGGAGCTGTCCGGCGGCAATCAGCAGAAGGTGGTGATCGCCAAGTCACTGGCGCAGGATCCGAGCGTGGTGATCTTCGACGAGCCGACCCGCGGCGTCGACGTCGGCGCCATCGTCGAAATTCACGAACTCATCAACCGGCTCGCCGACGAGGGCCGGGCGGTGGTGGTGATCTCGTCGTACTTGCCGGAAATTCTAGCGCTGTCCGACCGCATCCTGGTCAGCCGGCAGGGCAAGGTGGTTGAAGAATTCTCCTGCCTCGATGCGACCGAGGAGAAGATCATGTACGCGGCGATTCACTAATTGGCTTCGTCATTGCGAGCACTCGGATCGGCGCTTCGCGCCGTCCGAGCACAGGCTCCGCGAAGCAATCCAGCTAAGTGCACTGGCGCTGGATTGCTTCGTCGCTACGCTCCTCGCAATGACGGATGAGCAATCATTGTATGGTGGGCAAAGGCGCGCAGCGCCGTGCCCACGCGGACCGCATGACGCGCAGACGTGGGCACGCTTCGCTTTGCCCACCCTACATACTTACAAGATTACGAACTAATCGCCCCGAACACCTCTTCGAACGCCGCCTTCAGCGCCACGTCGACGTCGGTCATCGTCACCGGCAGGCCGAGGTCGACCAGGCTGGTGACGCCGTACCGCGGGGTCGGTGATGCCGCAGGGGACGATGGCCTTGAAGTGCGACAGGTCGGGTTCGACGTTGATGGCGATGCCGTGCAGCGACACCCAGCGTTTCAGCCGTACGCCGATGGCGGCGATCTTGTCCTCGAAGCCGTCGCCTTTGTCGGGGCGCTTCACCCAGACGCCGACGCGGTCCTCGCGGCGCTCGCCACGGACGTTGAAGGCGTCGAGGGTGGCGATGATCCATTGCTCCAGAGCCGCCACATAGGCGCGCACGTCCGGCCGGCGGCGCTTGAGGTCTAGCATGACGTAAGCCACGCGCTGGCCGGGGCCGTGATAGGTCACTTGGCCGCCGCGGCCGGTGGCAAACATCGGAAACCGCGCATCGAGCAGGTCGGAATCGTGGCCGCTGGTGCCGGAGGTGTAGAGCGGCGGATGTTCGAGCAGCCACACGAGCTCGCGCGCCTCGCCGGCGGCGATCGCGGCGGCGCGCGATTCCATCTCGGCGACCGCGTCGGGATAGGCGACGAGCGAATCCGAGATGCGCCACTCGACGTCGGCAGCGCCGGAGGCCGGCCGCAGGCCGCGCAAATCCAGCGTCTGGCGGGCGTTAGCGGGCGCGTTAATCATTGGTCAACCATAGCATGGTGATGTCGAAGCTGCTTCCCATCTCAAGCGCCAGTTCGGGTTCCAGTGCCAACGCTCGATAAAGTTTCAGTCGATCTCATGGTGGTGCTCGGCACCACGTCGATGCCCATTCACCAGGTGCTGCGGCTGTCCCGCGGCGCCATCATCGAACTGGACGCCACCGAGGCCGACGAGGTCAAGATCCTCGCCAACAACATGCCGGTCGCCTCGGGAATGGTGCTGGTCGACCGCAACCGCATTGCGGTCGAGGTCAAGCAGATGCTGCCGCGCTCGCCGGATCGGCGCTAGAGACGGCGGCTTTCGCCCGAAACGCGGCCGGCCACCTAGGTCTTTCGTTTCGAAGCGTTTTTTGCCGGCGAGGCGAGGGCAAGATTGCGGGAAAACGGCTCACGCCGGCCTTGTCCCTGCATGATTGTTTTGTTAAATGGGCGCCGTCCGGTCGGGCGTTCGCCCGGCACCGGCCCCAAGCGCTCGTGGCGGAATTGGTAGACGCGCTGCCTTGAGGTGGCAGTGAGTAAAATCGTGGGGGTTCGAGTCCCTCCGAGCGCACCATTCTCCCACCTTTAGTAGCGAAATCCTTCGGGGCGTTCTGGAAACGTCCTGATCGTTGCTACTATTGCTTTCACGCTCCGCAATGGTTTGCAGTCGCCGATGGTCTCGCTTTTGCGCTGACCTGAATCCGATCGAGCTGGCATTCTCCGGACTCAAAACCGCCGCCCGCAAGGGTGCGGCCTGCACCGTCGGAAAACGCCCTAGTCGTCGTGATCGGGCGAGTGGCACCCCTGAAGCATCTCAGCAAGATTTTGGTACGTCTCTCTGGGGCCCGCCGTGCGACGCCAGACTAGGCAGATTTGCCGAAATGGCG
>NZ_BADD01000637.1 GCF_000333455.1 Rhodopseudomonas sp. B29 | reverse complement strand
TTTCAGTTCCTCAGCGGCCGGACTTCACCGCTGCCGCTCAGCATCGGGAGGTTGGCGAGCGAGGTCATCGGCGCGATCGGCACTTCGCTGGCTGCGACGAATTGCGGCGCCGGCTCGATCAGCAGCGGTTCGGCTATGGCCGGCGCCGCGGGGGGCGCCGACGGAGCGGTCGCCAGCGGGAAATCGTCGAGGACGAGCTGATCGCTCTCGCTCATCACCACGGCACGATAGACCGCGTTCTCGAGCTGGCGGATGTTGCCCGGCCAGTCGAGCTGCGACAGCCGCGCCACGGCTTCGCCGCTGATGCCGCCGATGTGGCGGTTTTCCTCGGCGCAGAACCGCATCAGGAAATGCCGCAGCAGCGGCCCGATGTCTTCGCGGCGCGTGCGCAGCGGCGGAATGGTCAGCGGCAGGACGTGCAGGCGATAGAACAGATCCTCGCGGAACTGCCCGGCTTTGACGCGCTCGAGCAGGCGGCGATTGGTCGCGGAGATGATGCGGACGTCGACCTTCACTGGCTTGCGGGCGCCGACGGCTTCGACGGCGCCTTCCTGCAGCGCGCGCAGCAGCTTCACCTGGGCGGCGAGCGGCAATTCGCTGACTTCGTCGAGGAACAGCGTGCCGCCGGAGGCCTCGACGAACTTGCCCATGTGTTTGTCGGTCGCGCCGGTGAACGCGCCTTTCTCGTGGCCGAACAGAATCGACTCGACGAGATTGTCCGGAATCGCACCGCAATTGACGGCGACGAACGGCTTGGCGCAGCGTTCGCTGGAGCCGTGAATGGCGCGGGCGAACAGCTCCTTGCCGACGCCGCTTTCGCCTTCGATCAGCACCGGGATCGACGAGGCCGCGGCCTTCTTGGCCGCCGCCATCACGCCGGCCATCGCCTCGCTGCGGGTGATGATGTCGGAAAAGCTCAGCCGGCCCTCGCGGCTGTGGCGGATGCGCTGCAATTCGCCCTTGAGGGCGCTGGCATTGAGCGCGTTGCGCAGCGACACCTGCAGCCGCTCGATGCCGACCGGCTTGACGACGAAGTCGTGCGCGCCGGCGCGCATCGCCGACACCACGTTGTCGATACCGCCATGCGCGGTCTGCACGATCACCGGCACCGACAGGCCGGCGTCACGGATTTTCGACAGCACGCCGAGGCCATCGAGGCCCGGCATCACCAGATCGAGCACCACCACATCGATCGCCGGCGCCTGCGGCGACGTCAAAATTTCGACCGCGGCATCGCCGCTGTCGACCGTGATCGCTTCATAGCCGCATTTCTGCACCATGTTCTCGACGAGCCGACGCTGCACAGCGTCGTCGTCGGCGATCAGAACTCGATCCACCATCACTGCCCCAAACACAATGTCCCGAATTGGTGCACTTTGACGACCAAAGCGTTAAAGCTTTGTTGCACGCCGGCGGATCACGGCGAGGCGCCGCGCCGTGAAAGAGTGACTTGCCGAAGCTGCGTTGCAGCAAGTAGCGTTCATCAAAACCGATCCTTGAAGCTCTGAAGGCCCATGAAAAAACCTGCCAGCTCCCGCGCGAAATCGTCCCGTCCCGTCGTTTCCCGCAAGCCCGCCGCGAAGTCTGCCGCCAAGGCGAAGCCGGCGAAGTCTGCCGCGCCGAGCAAGGTTGCGGCGAAGGCCAAGGTAGCGGCAGGCGCACGCAAGCCCGCAGCCAGGCGGCTGCCGGAATGGAATCTCGCCGATCTTTATCCGGCGATCGACGCGCCCGAGGTCGCCGCCGATCTCGACAAGCTCGACGCCGATTGCGTCTCCTTCGAGGCCGACTTCAAGGGGCGGCTGGCGGAAGAAACCGCCAAGGATGGCGGCGGCGCGTGGCTCGCCGGCGCGGTCAAGCGCTACGAGGCGATCGAGGATCTGGCGGGGCGGCTCGGTTCCTATGCGGGTCTGGTGCATGCCGGCGACAGCGTCGATCCGAAGAAGTCGAAATTCTACGGCGACGTTTCCGAGCGTTTGACCGCGGCCTCGCTGCATCTGTTGTTCTTCGCGCTCGAACTCAACCGCGTCGACGATGAGGTGCTCGAACAGGCGATGCAGACGCCCGAACTCGGTTACTACCGACCGTGGATCGAGGATCTGCGCAAGGACAAGCCTTATCAGCTCGAAGATCGCGTCGAGCAGCTGTTCCACGAGAAGTCGCAGACCGGCTACGGCGCCTTCAACCGGCTGTTCGATCAGACCATCTCGTCGCTGCGCTTCAAGGTTGGGGCTAAGGAGCTGGCGATCGAGCCGACGCTCAACATGCTGCAGGATCGCACGCCGGCGAAGCGCAAGGTCGCGGCCGAAGCGCTGGCCAAGACCTTCAAGGCCAACGAGCGCACCTTCGCGCTGATCACCAACACGCTGGCCAAGGACAAGGAAATTTCCGACCGCTGGCGCGGCTTCGAAGACGTCGCTGATTCACGCCACCTCGCCAATCGGGTCGAGCGCGAAGTCGTCGACGCCCTGGTGGCTGCCGTGCGCGGCGCCTATCCGAAGCTGTCGCACCGCTACTACAAGCTCAAGGCCGGCTGGTTCGGCAAGAAGAAGCTGCCCTACTGGGACCGCAACGCGCCCCTTCCGTTCGCCGCCACCGGCGAGATCGGCTGGTCGGACGCGCGCAGCATGGTGCTGACCGCCTACAGTGCGTTCTCGCCGGAAATGGCGCGGATCGCCGAACGCTTCTTCACCGATCGCTGGATCGACGCGCCGGTGCGGCCGGGCAAAGCGCCAGGCGCGTTCTCGCATCCGACCACGCCCTCGGCGCATCCTTATGTGCTGATGAATTACCAGGGCAAGCCGCGCGACGTGATGACGCTGGCGCATGAGCTCGGCCACGGCGTGCATCAGGTGCTCGCCGCCAAGAACGGCGCGCTGATGGCGCCGACGCCTCTGACGCTGGCCGAGACCGCCAGCGTGTTCGGCGAGATGCTGACCTTCCGCCGCCTGCTTGGCCAGACCAAGAACGTCAAGCAGCGCCAGGCGCTGCTCGCCGGCAAGGTCGAGGACATGATCAACACGGTGGTGCGGCAGATCGCGTTCTATTCGTTCGAACGCGCTATCCACACCGAGCGCCGCAGCGGCGAACTCACCGCGGAGCGGATCGGCGAGATCTGGCTGAGCGTGCAGGGCGAGAGCCTCGGGCCGGCCATCGAGATCAAGGCCGGCTACGAAAACTTCTGGATGTACATCCCGCACTTCATCCATTCGCCGTTCTACGTCTACGCCTACGCGTTCGGCGATTGCCTGGTGAACTCGCTGTACTCGGTCTACGAGCACGCCCAGGAAGGCTTCGCCGAGCGTTACCTCGCCATGCTGTCGGCCGGCGGCACCAAGCATTATTCGGAGCTGCTCGCCCCGTTCGGCCTCGACGCCAAGGACCCGCAATTCTGGGATCGCGGCCTGTCAGTCATCGCCGGCATGATCGACGAGCTGGAGGCGATGGGGTAGGGCGGCGTAAAACAAGTGTTGAACGGCAATAAAACCTCCGTTATACATTCTGTACAACGGAGGTTTTGCTATGGACGACCGCACCAAGACCGATGCCGACACGAGCCGTGTTCTGGCGACCGTCGAAATCAAGAAGATCGGTAACTCCTCAGGGCTGATTTTCACGAAGGAGCTGATGGCTCGGCTCAATCTGAATGTTGGCGATCAGCTGTATGCGACTTTGACGCCGGATGGCGGCGTTCGCTTCACGCCGTCCAATCCGGAATTCGAAAAGGCGATGGAAGTCGCCCGTCGCGGCATGAAGCGCTACCACAACGCCCTGGCGGAGTTGGCCAAATGAGTGAGCCGTTTTGGCTCACCAGGCAGATCATCGTCGCGATCCATGACGAGCAACTCGCCGTTCATGGTGGGGCGGCCGGGCTGCGCGACGAGGGGATGCTGGAGTCGGCGCTGGACCGCCCGCGCAACAAATGGACCTATGAGCAAGCTGAACTCGCCGAGCTCGCGGCCGCTTATGCGTTCGGCATCGCCCGCAATCATCCATTTATCGACGGCAACAAGCGCACCTCGCTGCTGGCGCTTTACACCTTCCTCGGCGTGAATGACGTCGACTTCATCGTGCCCGAAGCCGAAGCCGCTGCGATGATCCTATCCCTCGCCGCCGGCGAGGTCAGCGAAGCCAGCCTCGCGCGGTGGATTCGAGATAACTGGCCTGCCTGAGCAACTGCAGCAATTCGGCTGATTGCAGTCGACCGCTCTGTCTCGCTGGGTCGCTCGCCAGTAATCCGCGCGACGCAATTCTTCATTAGTCTGTTGCAACTGCTTCCCAGCAGCTTGTTCTTCTCGCCCGATACGATCACAGTGGCGCGGACGGCATGTAGAACTTTGGCAGGCCCCCAAACTGGTGAGCCATTATTGCTGCAGTGCCGTTGCCGTCGTAATAAGATTGCGCTAATTGCACGGCGAAGTTCTCGAACATGTCCGGGGAGAGACAAATGGCTGAACACAGCGAAGTCGCCTACACGGTGGCGGATGGAAACGACTACGCGATGCACGAGCAGACCTATGAGGGCTTCATCAAGCTGGTGAAGTTCGGCACAGCGGCGGTCATTTGCATCGTCG
>NZ_BADD01000638.1 GCF_000333455.1 Rhodopseudomonas sp. B29 | reverse complement strand
GCCTTCCCAGGTCGAGCGAGGCGATCGAGGTGTTGCCGTGCAGATAGGGTGTAGCGGACGCCGCGGCGGCGTCCATTGCCGGCTGCGGGATCAGCACGAAAGCCGAAGCGATGGCATGGACGTGCTTGCCGGTGAGCGTCTGGATCGCCGACACCGTGCCTTCCGGCGTCATGATATCGATGTCGGTCACTTCGGCTCGCAGCTTACGCCCACCGACGCCGCCCGCCGCATTGATCTCTTCGATGGCGAGCGAGACCCCGTTCAGCCAGTCCTTCTGGTCACCGACGCCGACCGGAGAGGATTGCGCGGTCGGGACGCCGATGACGATGTCATCCGCAGCGGCGGCGCGGCGGGGCAGACTGCCCGCCAGAGCAGATGCAGCAATTCCACCAAGTAACGTCCTGCGTGCAATCCTCGTCATCGCTGATCCTCTGTTCGGCCGACGGCTCCTGAGCATTGGAACGGTACGGCGTGGATCAGAGGTCTGGGAATGATGCAAATGCATCACGCGGGTCGCGCAGAGATAGTCGAGGATTAGTCGGCGGCGCTGCTATGCACTAATTTGACCAGCGCGGCCTTGTTGCGCGCACCCAGCTTGGAGAGCACCGCCTGCGTGTGGTTTCTCACTGTCGCGGGTGAAATACCGAGCGATCTTGCGATTTCCTTGTGGGTCAAGCCGTCGACGATGTGATCGACGACCTGACGCTCGCGCTGGGTGAGGTGGGAGCACGGGTCGTTATCGAGCAGGCGTAGATAATAGAGAGACGGGTTCGATAGCTGCGCCGCGGCGCGGCACTCGAACCGCAGGCTGGCGATCGAGGCGACGCCGCCAACGGTCGCCCGCGGCAGCGACGGCATTCGGTCGCCGCGCCAACCTGGCCACAATTCCTTCAGCGATCGTAGCGCTTCGGGTGACGCGGTGATCACCCGGCCGGTGTCGTTGACCAGGAGATATCCGCCCTTGCTGTCGCGCTGCACCCTGCGGTTGACCGCCAGCTGGATGTGGTCGAGGGCGGCGCGGAGAAAGCCGAGCTGCTGTGGATCGAACGCCTTGGCGGATCGGCCGCTGCGATACGAGGACATGAACAGCGACACGGGATTGCGCTTGTGGTCGATCACGGTGACCGCGAGCTTGTCGATGCCGTAGCGATCCGACAGCGCAACCATCCCCTGTGTATGGCGTGAGCCCTGGCGGTTGTAGGTCGCGTAGTCCGAACCTGTATCGATGACATCGCGTGCCAGGAGATCGTCGTGTTTGATCCCGCACCAAAACGCGAAGAAGTCATCGGGCAGGTTGCGCATCACCGACCCGTACACCTCGACGTTGTCATGGCTGAGATCGGCCCAGCCGGCCCAGTTGGCGTCGCAATCGGTCACTTTGCCCAGAGTATCGATACTCCAGCTCAAAAGCTGTACCGCATCGTCGACGTGACTACGCTCGTTCAATTCGAGAACGAACGTGCTGAACGCCTTGAGAGCGGCGCGAGCTTCCATGGGACTATCCAGGCCGACGCGGGAAGTTCTGCGAATGAACGGTAAATTAAACCTGCGCTCTTTCCCACTGCCAAGGCTAAAATTGGGTCGTCCACGCAAGTACATCCGGCATTTTGCGTCTGCGAAGGCCGTTTGTGCCTAGCTATTAGGCTTCGGCGGCTCGTGCCGGTCGGGACGAACGGGCGTTGTTCGCGCAGCAAACTAACTACCCGGGGCGTTATCGAGCCGTAATTTGACGCTGGATTTCGCGGAGGAGCTGCTGTCGAAGCAGGGGCGCGGCTGCGAGGCCTTGCCCACCCGGGTATGGCGGGGCGCGCAAAGCGAGTGGGGAGCTCAGGCTTAGTGCGTTTTCGAGCGAAGTGGATACCGGTTCGCGTGAAGAAAACGCGTCAAAACAAAAATCTAGAGCTCCGGTTCTGATTCTATCAGAACCGGAAAATCTCTAGTGCGTGCTCTCGGCCGTTGCGGTCAGCGGCAGGCTGGTCAGCGTGGCGACGGCGGGGCCGGTGAAGCTGTCGGCGTAGAGGCCGGGCTGCGGATCGTCGACGAAAGCCATTGCCAGAGTCGTTTCCGGCTTCACGAAATGCCGGCTCATCAGCGTCATGTCGATATCACCGATCACGGTTGCGGCTGACTTGATCGCGCTCGGCATCAGGATCATGGCGCGCATCCAGACGTCGTTGTCGCGACTGCCGGCGGCGGTGAGCCGCGCCGAGGTCGCCACGATGACGGTCTTGGCCTTGGCGATCACGCTGTCGATCTTGACCGCGGCAGCGCGGCCCAGCGAGGCGGCGCGCGGACCGCGCGGGATCGGCGCGCTGGCGGTGACCGTGTGGACGCGGGTGCGCGGATGCTCGGAGCTGTCGACCGGCGCGTAGGCCATCGCATTCATCGCTTCGATCGACGTGGTGCGGTCGGCGGCCGCGAGCGCCTGGCGTGCCGTGACGGCGGCGACCTGAGCCGGCGTCGCCTGCTTGGGCGCGGCCGGCATGTCGTCCCAGAAGCCGCGGGCGTTGATGATATCAGCGGGACTCTGCGGCTTGGAGTCAGCGTCGGCAGGCCGCGCGGTGGGCACCGGCATCGGCGGCACCGGCGGCGCATCGGCCGAAGCGACCTGGATCGGCTTGGCGGGGGCGGCGGGTCGGGCGGCAGCAAGCTGGATCAGGCTCGCCGGCTTGGCGCGCGGCATCGGCACCGGATCGGCTTTGGCGTCGGCGGTCTTGGTCTCAGAAGTCTTGGTCTCAGAGGTCTTGGTCTCAGCAGTCTTGATCTCAGCGGTCTTGGTGTCGTTAGCCGACTTGATGTCCAGCGACTTGGAGTCGGCTGACGCGACCTGGACGGACGCGGTGCCCTCGTCCTCGTCATCCGCGCCCTTGCGGCCGAACAGGGCGGCCAGCAGGTTCTGCTTGTCCGACGAGCCGTCGGCATTCTTGCCGCGCTTCTGGATATCGGCCAGCGCCAGCTCATAGTTCTTCAGCGGCTTGCCGCTGGTCGGCAGATGCACGGTGCGGCCGTCCGGGAAGACGCGGGCGAGCTGATCGGCGGTCATGCGCGGCCAGTGCCGGATATTGCCGGTGTCGAGATGCACGAAGGGCGAGCCGGAGGTCGGATAGAACCCGACGCCGCCGCGCTGCAGCCGCAGGCCGGCGAAACGGATCTGCTCCAGCGGCACGCCGGGAATGAAGAAGTCCATGGCGTGGCCGAGCATGTGCTGGCTGTGGCGCGCCACGCCTGAGGAGCGCCGCCGCAGCATGGCGTTGGTGGCTGGCGAGCGATAGGCGGAAATGATCTGGATCGGCTGCTTGCCGTCGACGTCGCGATAGACTTCCCAGAGGATGTCGAACAGCGACCGGTCCATCACGGTCTGGTCCTGGTTGCGCCAGTCCCGCAGGAAGTGGTTGAGCTTCTTCAGTGCCTCTTCGTCATAGCGGCCGCTGCGCTTGAACGTGACGGTGAGGTCTTCGCCCGAATGGGTGTGATGGAAGGAGAGGGTGCGGGTGTCGCCGAGGGCGGTGGCGTCGTGCACCGTACCGGCCGCGCCGAGCAGAAGGATGGAGCTGAGAGCTGCGCCAGCGCCCGCCTTCGGCAGCGAAATTAGTTTCGACAGCAGATGGACGCGGCGCGCAAGACCAGCCAGCACGAATGAGCCCCACACCAGGACGACCAAATTGGACGATTGCGGATGAACCTTTCCGCCGACCCCATGTGGGCGGACAGGATGAGCTCTCAGCTAGCGGCCGTTAGGTTAACGGCGACTTGACGCTGACACGCGCTCGAAGGCCGCAGATCGAACATTAGTCGATCCACAACCTTAACTCCGCGACTATGGCGAAAAATAGCCATTTGCCGCCGTCCTGGTGGACGACTGTTAATCTTGGTTAATAGAGGCTGCGGGTCAGCGCGTAGCTCGCTGACCCGACAAGGTTTTTTCCCTTAACGCCGCGCTGCCTCGTGCCTCAGCGGGTATAGACGCGGCGCGGATTGCGGCGCTGCGGAGCCGGCGCGGCCTGTTGCGGACCGCCGCCGAACAGGCGCTCGAAGAAGTTGAAGCCCGACGACTGGGCGCCGGAATTGTAGTCGCCGGCGACGTTTACGCCATCCGGGATGCGAACCGGCTTGCCGCCGCCATAGCTCGGCTGCGAGTGGGCGACCACCGCTTCGAGGTTCTTGTTCTTGTCGTTCTTGAGCAGCGCCAGCATCGTGGCATCGCGGCCGTAAACGTCCTTACGCAGCTCCAGCTTGCCGGCATCGTCCACGAAAGCGGTCTGGTAGGTGATGTTGACCGGAATCGGGGTGGGGAATTTCAGATCGATCTCGCTGCGACCATACATCGAGCGGATTTTTTCGGGCGTGTAGCGGTCGTTCGGCAGCGCGATGTTGAGCAGCGTCGACGCGTAGACGTCGGGGTTCTGCACCCGCATGCAGCCATGGCTGAAGGCGCGCTCCGACTTGGCGAACAGGTACTTGTCCGGCGTGTCGTGCTGATACACCAGGAATTTGTTGGGGAAGTTGAAGCGGATGCGGCCGAGCGCGTTGGCTTCGCCGGGCGGCTGCGAAATGTGCACCGAGCCGTCGCGGTTGCGCTCGAGCTTCAGGCCCATGCGGTCGAGCACGGTCGGGTCCTGCTGCAGCGCCGGCAGATATTCGCCATAGACGATCGACGGCGGCACGTTCCAGGTCGGGTTGACGGTGATGTACTTCATCGTCTCGGTCAGCAGCGGCGTCGCGTGCTTGCCGGGCTTGCCGGTGACGACGCGCGTCGACCAAACCTGGGCGCCGTGCTGCATCACCTTCAGCGTGTAGTCCGGAATGTTGAGGATCACATAGGCGTCGCCGAGCGACGGCGCGCCGAGGTCGCGCGGCAGCCAGCGCCAGCGTTCCATATTGACGATGATGGTGTCGATGGTGCGGTCGCGCTTGGGCGTGTTCAGCGCCTTCACGGTGCGCGCGTCGAGCGCGCCGGTCGCCGGAATGTCCGAAGCGTTCTGGAATTTGCGGACGGCAGCGGCGACCTTGGCGTCGTAAGTCGTGCTGTCGGCGTTCTCGGTGATGCCGAGGCGCGTGCGCAGCTGCGGCACGCGTGGGTCGTCCATCGTCTTCTCGGCCTGCTTCTTGCGGGCCGGCACGTACTTCAAGGTATCGCCTTCGGCGATCGTCACCGGCGGCTTGTCGCCTTCGCCGCGCAGCTCGGCGAGCTTCTTCTTCAGCTCGCGATACAGCTTGTGGGGCGGGTTGTAGCTGTCCAGCGCGGTCGAAGCGTCCTTGGCGGTGCTGACCTTGGTCAGTACTTCGGTCGGATCGATCGGGTGCTCGGGATACTGGATGTCGCCGGAGACCTGCGACCAGTGCATGCGGCCGCTCTGCGCCTGCCGCGCATAGTCCATCATGCTGGCGGTGAGCTTCAGCTCGGCTTCGGCCAGCGCATCGGGTGTCGTGGCAGCGGCAAAGTCCGGCACCGGGTAGTCGGTCGGATCGAGGCCGTCGGCGCCCGCGTCCTTCAGCCGCGCGATCACGCCCTTGGCGGGCTCGGTCAGCGCGCCGGCAGCGGTCCACACCGGCGCGTAGCTGCGCGCTTCGTAGAATTTCTCGACGGCGGCGCGCTCGGCCTTGCGATCGAAATAGCGCGCCGACTTGGTGGTCAGTGCATCGCGCAGCTTGTCGGCCACGCCCTGGTCGGCGGCAGGCACGGTGCTGGCGGCCTGCTGCGGTGCAGCCGGCTGATCCTTGGTGGCCTGGTCCTTGGCGGGCTCGGTGGTCGCGGGGGCCGCCGCGGGTGCGATGGCCGTTTCGGCCGCAGGCCCGGCCGGTGTCGCCGTGGCCGGCGGAATGGTCGCGGTGGTTTCGGGCTTGGCCGGCTCGGCGGCCGGCGCAGCCGCGGTTTGCGGCTTGGCATCCGGAGCCGCATCCGTCTTGGAATCCGTCTTGGAATCCGTCTTGGCGTCGGCCTTGAAGTCGGTCGGCGCGACCGGCGGCAGCTCGACCTTGTCGGGCACCGGGACTGCGGCATCGATCGCCAGCTCGGACGCGGGGCGGTTGGGCGTTTGCGCCAGGACCGACGTGGCGGACACAGTCGCGCCGACGAAGCTGGCCGCAACAACCATCAGCACGGCTTCGAAACCGCGGCGTCCGTTTTGGTGATCTCGCATTCCGTAATCCCCTTGGGCGAAGCTGCCCCGCGCAGGAACAGTTCGGATTACTGTTCGGTCCGGGTGGCCTTTCGTTACGGGATGGGTCCCGCCAAAAGGTGTTCAAGCACCCGATTCACTGGCCGTCACGTTACAGAGCCGAGGCTGGCGCAACCAGCATCTGTCGGTGTCATCACGACAAACTGACGTACAGCCCACCTGCAAAGGCGTGTCATCCTTCTGCCATGGGCCGCCGGGTTTGTCTGTCACTCCCCGGCAACGGTTCGAAACGTTCCGAATCGCTGTTTTGATCCTGTTCCCGCG
>NZ_BADD01000639.1 GCF_000333455.1 Rhodopseudomonas sp. B29 | reverse complement strand
TGACCGCCCTCGCGGCCTTCGACCTCGATGCGGAATGCGTCGTGCTGATAGGTCTTGGCCAGCGCGATGATGCCGCGCGGCAGTGTCGCCGAGAACAGCAACGTGCGGCGACTCTCCGGCGTGGTCTTGAGGATGAACTCCATGTCCTCGCGGAAGCCGAGATCGAGCATCTCGTCGGCTTCGTCGAGCACCACGGCCTTGAGCTGCGAGACGTCGAGCCGGTGGCGGCGGAGGTGATCGCACAGCCGCCCCGGCGTGCCGACCACAATATGGGCGCCGGCTTCCAGCTCGCGCTGCTCCCGGCGCGGGTCCATGCCGCCGACGCAGGACACGACGCGGGCGCCGGCTTCGCCATACAGCCAGCCAAGCTCGCGGTGGACCTGCAGCGCCAGCTCGCGGGTCGGTGCCACGATTAGCGCCAGCGGCGCCGCGGCGGGCGCGAAGCGCTCGCCATCTGCCAGTAACTCGCGGGCGATCGCGAGGCCATAGGCGACGGTCTTGCCGGAGCCGGTCTGCGCCGACACCAGCAGGTCACGGCCGGCGGCGTCGGGCGCCAGCACGGCGGCCTGCACCGGTGTGGCCTCGGAATAGTCGCGCGCCGCCAGGGCACGCGCCAGCGGCGGGGGAGAACTCGAAAATGGCACGGACAGACAACCTTCTGGGCGATAACGCCGAATGGGGATCCCGGCGGCTCACAGGGGGCCGGCCAATGCGCGGCCGCGATGGGCGGGCGATGACGGGAGATTGGGAACACTTAGGCCATATCGGCCAAAAACGCCAATCAATCCTCAAGGACGGCGCTGCAGGCGAGCCGGCTGGCGGCGCGCCGCCATCTACGGAACCTTTCAGATATTACCTCTAGTCCCGATTCCACAACCTCGCGTATGGTCGTCTTGCGGCCGGGCTGCAGATGCTCCGGCCGAACACGCTTTGGTTGCAAGCACATTCCTCGTGGTCCCGATGTCCTCGTCCGACCGTCACAGCCTTGTCCGGCCTGCCGCCGACAGCGGCACATCGCTGTCGCAGCGGGTAACGCGGCTGATGCAGCGAATCGGCCTGCGCTTCGAAGACGCCGACGACGAACAGCGCTTCGTCGACACCTTCGTGCGCGGCAGCCTGCTGTGGACCCAGGCGGCGATGGTGCTCGGCGCCCTCACCTATGCGGGCTACACCTTCTGGGACTGGGTGCTGTACCCGGAGGTCGTGCCGATCACGCTGGCGATCCGCGGCGGCACCGCTGTGGTGGTGCTGCTGCCGCTGACGGCGCTGATCGCCTTCGCGCGGAGCTGGACCGAGACGATCCTGCTGCTCTATTGCGTCATCCCCGGCTGCGTGCTGCCATTCGTGTATCTGGTGCTGCCGTCGGGCTTCACCTTCGCGTCGGCGGGGATGATCATCGTCATCCTGTTCGTCTCGACCATGCTGCCGCTACGCGTCGGCACGCTACTGGTGTTCTGCGTCACCACGTGGCTGGCCTTCGCCTTCGTCGAATGGATCGCGCCGTCGCTGCCGACCGGGCTCGGATTCATCAATCACTTCCTGATCGGCAACGCCTACCTGCTGGCGCTCTACGCCGTCGGCGCTCGCGAATATCGGGCGCGCCGTCAGTTCGAGACGACCGAGGCGCTGCGCCGCGAGACCGCGCGCTCGGAGGCCTCGCTACAAGCGCTGCGGGCCGCGCAGGCGCATCTGGTCCAGGCCGAGAAGCTCGCCTCGCTCGGACAACTTTTCGCCGGTTTCGGGCATGAAGTCAGCACGCCGATCGGGTTGGCGCTGACGACGTCGACGGCACTGCAAGGCGACGTGCAAAGGGCTGTCTCGGATGGTGAACAGCGGACAGGTCCGCCGCTCCGATCTCGTTCGCGGCGTCGGCCGGCTCGAACAAGGCCTGCAGCTGACGTGGCAGAGCCTTCATCGCGCCTCCGAAATGATCCACACCTTCAAGCAGGTGGCGGTCGATCACGCCAACGAGCAACAGGAAACCTTCGAGCTGCAACTCTGGCTGGAGCAGACGTTCGGCAAGCTGAAGCCGCTACTATCGCGGCGAGGCCTCGCCATCGAGATCATTGCGCCGTCCGGCATCGTGCTGCACAGCTATCCGGGCGCGCTCGGCCAGGTGATGAGCATCTTGGCGTTCAACGCCGCCGACCACGCCTATCCGGGTGACACCGGCGGCGTCTTGACAGTGACGGCGTCGCAGCCGACGCCGGAATTAGTCCGTATCGTCTGCGCCGACCACGGCGTCGGCATCGCGGCAGATCTGCGCGACCGCATCTTCGACCCGTTCTTCACCACAAGCCGCGAAGCCGGCAACACCGGCCTCGGCCTGCACATCGCCTTCAATCTCGTGGTCTCGACGCTGGGTGGCACCATCGAGCTGATCGATCAGGGGGGCGGTGCTGCGTTTGCGATCGAGCTTCCGACGGATCGGGCGGCGGTAAATTAACGCGCGCTCGTTTGTCATTCCGGGGCGCGCGAAGCGCGAACCCGGAATCCATAGCCCCTGGACTCGCGGTGAAGCACCGCGTCTGTCACTCTTCGTCCTAACAACTCACACGGGGGTTATGGATTCCAGGTTCGCTCACTTCGTGAGCGCCCCGGAATGACGAACATTGACGTAATGCAATCTAGCTACGTCGGCATCAGCATCAACGCCAGCAACGATAACACCAGCGCCGGTGGCATGATCAGCGCGCCGAGGCTTAGGAAGCGGAGGGCGCCGATGTTTTCACCTTCGCGGCGGAGCGCGATCAGCCACAGGATCGTGGCGAGCGAACCGGTCACGGAGAGATTAGGCCCGAGGTCGACGCCGATCAGCACCGCGCCGGTGATCTGATGCGACGCGTGCGCCGCCTGCGTCGTCGTTGCTGCGATCAGGCCCATCGGCAGGTTGTTGACGAGGTTGGATGCGAACGCCGTGATCAGGCCAGCGCCCCACGCAGTCGCTCGCGGCGATGCGGCCGCCTGCTCGCGCAGCAGATCGGACAGCTGCGGCAGCAGACCGGTGTGATTGAGGCCTTCGACCAGCACGAATAGGCCGGCGACCAACGGCAGCACCGACCACGACACGTCCTTGATCACAGGCACCGGCGATTTGCGGCCGATCAGCAGCACCATCGCGGTGACCAGAGCGCCGCAGATCAGCGTCGGCAGGCCGAGGTCGTGGCCGAGCGCCGACGAGCCGAGCAAGACGACCGCCGTCAACGCGATGCCGCAGGCGACGATCGCCGCGCCGCGCGTCAGCTGCACGCTCTCGAACTCGGTACCGACGCTGCCGTGCAGATGCCGGCGCTGGCTGAAGCGGAGCAGCGCGAAGGTGACGACGATTGCGACCAGCGACGGCACCGCGAACACGCGCAGCCATTCGAGCAGCGTCGGCATGCGATCGCCGAACACGACGAGGTTGGCCGGATTGGAGATCGGCAGTACGAAGCTGGCCGCATTGGCGATGAAGGCGCAGACGAGCAGATACGGCAGCGGTTCGACCTTGGCGGCGCGCGCGGCAGCGTAGACTGCAGGTGTCAGCACCACGGCGGTGGCATCGTTGGACAGAAAGATCGTCACCAGCGTGCCGACCGCATACACAATCGCGAACAGCCGCGATGCCGAATGACGCGACTGTTGCACCGCCTGTACGGCAAGCCAGTCGAAGAGTCCCTCTTTGCGCGCGACCTCTGCCAGCAGCATCATGCCGATCAGAAAGAAGTACACGTCGAGGCCTTTGCCGGCCGCAGCCAAAGCGTCCTGCCACGGCAATAGTTGCAGCACGACAAGCAGCATCGCACCGGCGGCGGCCCAGATGTACTCAGGCAAATTCCACGGTCGCGCCACGACGCCGAGCGTGGCCAGCGCGGCGATGCCGCACGTCGCGGCCGTGACGGTGATCATCACGCCGCTCCCGCGTTCGCCGTGGCGGAGTTGAGGTCACCCGGCGCTCGGGCGCAGGCCGGCCGCAGCAGCGAGGCGAAGCCGACCCACAGCGCCACTGAGCCGACCGCGAAAGCACCGAGGATCAGGAACATCGGCGCGTAGCCTAGCTCCTGTGCAATCCAGCCGCCGATCGCCGGGCTCAGCGACGCGCCGACGCCCTGCACGGTCATCACCGCGCCCTGCCCGGCATTGACCCGTCCGGTGCCGCTGAGGATGCGCGCCACCAGCCCGGGCACGGCCACGCTCTGCAGGCCGGCGCCGACGCCGTCGAGGATCTGCACCGGGTACACGCCGGTCTTGTTCAGCATCCAGGCCGCGATGACACCGCGCAGTGGGAGCGCCAAAAACGAAATCAGCAGCACGAGCCAGTAGCCTTCCTTCTCCGCCATCCGCATCGCCACCAGCGAGGTCGCGATCATTCACCGTCTGGGCGATCACGATCGTCATCGCCACGAAGGTCGCCGGATCGGCCTTCTGATCGGCGACCACGGCAAGACCATAGAGTGGCAGCATCGCCGCGTTGCCGAGATGAAAGAACAACAAGGCGGCGGCCAAGATCAAGAGCGGCTTCGATTCCAACAGCACCCGGAAGCCGCCGACCTTCTCGTCGCCCCCGCCGCGATGCTCCAGCCCGCGCGCCGCATCGTCGTCGATAGCATCGCTCGGAATCATCGTCACTGAGATGATAGACAATACCCCGAAGGCAGCCGCCAGCCAGAACACCGCCGTGAAGCCATAGGCCCAGCCGAGCAAGCCGGACAGCGCGGCGCCGGCGACATTTCCCGCGTGGTTGAAGGCCTGGTTGCGGCCATTCTGCCGGTTGAAGCCAGCCTGCCGGACGATGCCGAGCGTGATGCCGGCGACTGCCGGGCCGATCGCCGCGCCAGCGATCGCGGTCGCGACCTGCGAGGCCGCGACCAGCCAGAACTCCTGTGACAGCAGCACGATGCCCGACGCCAGCACGGTGCAGATGCCAGGAATGATGACGAACAGCTTCTTGCTGCGCGTCGCGTCGATCAGCGCGCCGGCCGGCGTGGTCATCAGCATGCCGGCGACGCCGCCCGCGGTCATCACTGTGCCGATCCAGCCGCTCTGCCAGCCATGCGCCAGCAGGAACACGCCGAGGAATGGGCCGATCCCGGCCTGCATGTCGGCCATGAAAAAGTTCAGCGCGAGCAACGGACGCAGCGCGCGCTGCTGATGGGGCGACGTGGCTGTCACGGAGACCTCAGAATTTCGAGATAAGA
This sequence comes from Rhodopseudomonas sp. B29, assembly GCF_000333455.1. Lineage (GTDB taxonomy): Bacteria > Pseudomonadota > Alphaproteobacteria > Rhizobiales > Xanthobacteraceae > Rhodopseudomonas. Next base: position 3,659 of record NZ_BADD01000639.1, on the reverse strand, counting down.
TTGATGACGCGGGCAAAAGGACAACGCTGGCAATACGGCCGGCGCCGAGTCGTGGATCGGCACGCCAGCGGCACGAACGCGGCGGACGATTACCAACGACATTCGTCTTAGTGATCCCACAAGTTTCCCCGGCCGGATAATCAAAGCCCCGAGCACGTAGTTCCGAACGCGAAACTATTCTTTTTGCAACGCAAGGCAGCAGGCGACGGACCGCGTGCGCGCAAACACTGCGCGCACGCGTAGTTCGGCCGAGCTGATCTCGTGTCAGCTCACGGCGCCCGCGGAGCCGGAGGCGGCGGAGGAGGAGCGTCTGCCCGCGCCGGGGCCGGAGGTGGAGGCGGCGGCGGGCCGGCATCGGCGCGCGGCGGCGGGGGTGCACCGGGCGGTGGCGGCGGCGGCGCCTCGGCGCGGCCAGGCGGCGGAGGCGGAGGTGGCGGCGGGCCGGGAGGACCGAAGGCCTGGTTGCGGCCGTCGGCATGCGACACGATCTGAGCCCGCACGACGCCGCGATCGAACACGCCCTGCACGCTCACCGTCTCACCTTTGGTGACGACCTCGAGATCCTCGCCGCGCGGCCCGAGGTCGATCAGCGCACGACCGTGGCCGTCGTCGAGAATGAACTTGTTACCGAAGATCTCGGCGACATTGCCCTTCACCGCGACCGGTTGCCCGGGCTGCATCCGATCGATCGGAGCCGGTTGCAGCAGCATCACTGGCTGCGTCTGCCAGTTCTGCGCGAGTTTCATGCCGCCCGCACCCGCAGCCGCGCCGACGACCAGCGTCGCCAACGCAATTCCGCCGAACAAACTACGGGGCCGACCGAACCGGCGCGTCGGAAGGGAGGAGTTCGGATTTGGAGTATCAGTGTCAGTCATGGTCCATCTCTCGTTAGTGAGGATGGCGCCACGCTAAACTAGCCGGCCAAATCCAGCCTGAACCGTTCCGTTCAGCTTGAGTTCAGCTCGGGAACGTAGTTCAGGCGTATGAAAATACTTTTGGTCGAAGATGATGCGATGCTGGCGAAAGAACTCGCCCGCGCCCTCAGGGAAGAAAACTTCGTGGTCGACCTCGCGGCGACCGGCGAAGACGGTCAGCACCTCGGCGAAACCGAAGCCTATGATGCGGCGGTCCTCGACCTCGGACTACCCAAGATCCCGGGTGTCGAGGTTCTGCAGTCCTGGCGCAAGCACCAACGACTTTTTCCGGTGCTGATCCTCACCGCGCGCGATGGCTGGACCGACAAAGTCGACGGCTTCAAGGCCGGCGCAGACGATTATCTCACCAAGCCGTTCCGCGTCGAGGAATTGGTGATGCGGCTGCGCGCGCTGGTCCGCCGCGCCTCGGGTTTTGCGGCCTCCCGGATCACCTGCGGGCCTCTGACGTTCGAAGCCTCGGCCGGGCAGTTCGAACTCGACGGGCCTCCGTTGAAACTCACCGCGTTCGAGTGGCGCGTGCTCGAATGCCTGATCATGCGCAAGGAAAACCGTCGTCGAGCGCGGTCATTGTCCCGAAAAGGTCTATGAAGGCGACGTCGCCGCCGACTCCAATTCCCTCGAAGTGATCGTGGCGCGGCTTCGCAAGAAGATCGGCAAGACGATGATCGTGACCGAACGCGGCCGCGGCTACAAACTCACCGCAGGGCTATGACGACGCGCGCGACGGCTTCGCTCGGCCGGCGCTTGCTGATCGCGGCAGGCGCATTCATCGCCGCAGCGCTGGTCATCGCTGCGATCCTGATCTCGTTTGTCCTTCATCGCTTCGTGCAAGGCCAGATTGATCAGCGGCTGGATGCCCAGATCGGCTTCCTGGCGTCGATGCTACAGGTCAGTCAAAACGGACAGCTGAGGCTTTCCGGCACCGCCGATGGGCCGCCATTCGATCGCCCACGGCGCGGCTGGTACTGGACGGTCAACGGGCCTGATAACGTATTGCGGTCGAACTCGCTCCGCGGCGCCGATCTCACACCGCCCGATATAGGCGATCGGCCCCCACCTCCTCCGCCGCCTCCTGATGCGCCCGAGCCGCCGAAGGACCCCCCCGCGCCGGCCGACGGAATCGGGCCGGACAATCGGATGCTGCACTATCGGATCGCAACACTGACGATCTCCGGCCGCCCCGTCACCATCGTCGCTTCGGCACCACGCGAGGCCGTGCTCGGGCCGCTCGGCGAAGCCATGCGCACGCTGGCGATTTCGCTCGCTGTGCTCGGCACCGCGCTGATCGGCGCGATGCTGCTGCAGGTCCGACTTGGATTGCGACCGCTGGAGAGCTTGCGCCGCGCTATTGCCGAAGTGCGCGCCGGCAGCTGGGACCGTGTACCGGAGGCGCAGCCGCGCGAGCTGCAGCCGCTCGCCGATGAACTGAACGCGCTCCTCGGCGAGAACGCCGCCAATCTCGAGCGCGCGCGCCGCCATGTGTCAAATCTGGCGCACGGACTGAAGACACCATTGGCGACCTTGTCGATCGCGCTCCGCAAGGATGCGCCGGGCGCGGACGACATGCAGAGCCTCGTCGTGCTGATGGATCGCCGCATCCGGCATCACCTCGGACGCGCGCGGTCCGCCGCGCTCGGTGGACCGGTCCGTGCCCGCACTGTGCTGGCGCCGCGCGTTGCAGACCTCATCCTGGTGCTCGGCAAGGTGAATGCGGACAAAGCCGTCGCAACCGATCAGCGCATCCCATCGACCACGGCGGTCGCCTGCGAACAGCAGGATGTCGACGAGATGCTCGGCAACGTGCTCGAGAACGCCTTCGGCTGGTGTCGCTCCAGGATCAAGATCGAAGCGCGCGCCGACGGCCGAAGCATCGTGCTGACGATCGACGATGACGGCCCCGGACTGTCGCCCGAGCAGATGTCCAATGCGGTCCAGGCCGGCCGCCGACTCGATGAGAGCGCGCCGGGTTTCGGCTTCGGGCTGTCGATCACCCGCGAACTCGCAGAGCTTTATGCCGGAGCGCTGACGCTGAGCCGCTCTCCGCTCGGCGGCTTGCGCGTCGAAATCAGACTGCCGGCCGCTTAGAGAAGCGCTGCATCAGAACCAACGATGCAAGCCCTTTCAACAAGGAGAACCTCATGGTGAGGAGGCGCGTAGCGCCGTCTCGAACCATGCGCCGCGGACGCGTGGCCCATCCTTCGAGACGCCCGGCTCCGCCGGGCTCCTCAGGATGAGGTCCAGTGTTTTTCACCGCCCCGTCTTCACCCGCGTCCACAACCGATTGATAATGCGCTGAGTGGCTGCTTCGCGGGCGGTGATGACGAACAGCCGGGCCTGCATGTCGGCATCCGGATAGATCGTCTTGTCGCTCAGGACGCGCGGATTGATGAATTCCTGGCTGGCCTTGTTGCCGTTGGCGTAGGACAGGAAGTCGGAATTGCGCGCCGCGATCTCGGGGCGATAGAGGAAATTGATCAGCTCGTAGGCCTCGGCGACATTGGTCGCGTCCGCCGGGATCGCCAGATTGTCGAAGAACATCTGCGCGCCCTGCTTGGGGATGGCGTAGCCGATCTGCACGCCGTTGTTCGATTCCGCGGCGCGCGCCTGCGCCTGCTTGATGTCGCCGGACCAACCGACGACGAGGCAGATTTCGCCGGTGGCGAGCGCGATCGGATACTCCGACGAGTGGAACTTGCGCACATAGGGGCGACCTGTGACCCCGCC
>NZ_BADD01000640.1 GCF_000333455.1 Rhodopseudomonas sp. B29 | reverse complement strand
CGGCGCTGAAGCGGAAGGAAAGCCGGCAGGTGTTCGGCAAGATCATCGTCCGGTTCTGATGAAAGTTCGCCCTTCTACCGCGCCAAGGTGCGCGCCCAGCGCTTGGGAAAAGCCGCCCCCGGCGGCGCGATCGGCGCCGCGGCGATCGGCCCGCTGCGCTTTGCGCGGCGGTTCGATCCGGTGAGTACGGCGAAGTTTTTCGGCGGCATCACTCAGCGCATCGGCCCGATGATGGGCGAGCAGAAGATCGGCCGCGATAATCTGACGAAGGCATTTCCGGAGAAGACGCCCGAAGAGATCGAGGCGATCCTCGCCGGGGTCTGGGATAATCTCGGCCGCGTCGCCGCCGAGTTCGCGCATCTCGACCACGTCTGGAACTACGACCCGGACCATCCCGAGCGCGGCGGGATCGAAGTGCCACCGCGCTCGCTCGAACTGTTCGAGCAACTGCGCAACGACGGCAAGCCGGCGCTGATCTTCGCCAGCCATTTGGGCAATTGGGAATTGCCGGCGGTCGCCGCGGTGGCGCACGGGCTCGACACCGCCGTGCTGTATCGCAAGCCCAACATCGCCGCCGCCGACCGCATCATCGAAGAGATCCGCTCGGTGAAGATGGGCCAGCTCGTCGCCGCCGGCCGCACCGCGCCGTTCAAGCTGGCGGCGGCGCTGCAAGAGGGCAAGCACGTCGGCATGCTGATCGATCAGCACTTCTCCAACGGCGTCGACGTCACCTTCTTCGGCCGCACCTGCAAAGCCAACCCGCTGCTGGCGCGCCTCCTGCGCCAGATCGAATGCCCGCTGCACGGCGCCCGCGTCATCCGCCTCCCCGGCCACCGCTTCCGCGCCGAACTCACCGAAGAGATAGAACCGGTCCGCGACGCCTCAGGGCAGATCGACATCCAGGGTACGATGCAGAAGGTGACCAGCGTGATCGAAAGCTGGATCCGCGAAACGCCCGAGCAATGGCTCTGGTTGCACCGCCGCTGGCGGTGAGCACGAGCAGCCCGAAACGGCTTTGGCGAGCCGATTAGCATGAATTTAGCTCGGATCGCCTGATTGAAGTTCTACAGCCTTCCAACGTGCACGACCTCCTCATCCTGAGGAGCCCGGCGAAGCCGGGCGTCTCGAAGGATGACGCCACGGGGTGCGCGGCGCATGGTTCGAGACGGCGCTTCGCGCCTCCTCACCATGAGGATGTGCTCGTTGTGAGCGCTCCAGAGCGCCGGCGGACTCCAACTGCGAAGCAGCCTATTATCAGCCGCGAAACTTCTTCTTGTTCTTCTTGAAGGACGGGCTCTTGGCCGACGGGTCGGCGCGGCGGGCCTTGCTGACGTAAGCGGGCTTGTCGTCGCGCGTTTTGGGTTTCTTCTTGAAGCCGTCCGCCGTGTAGCCGTCTTTCTTGAAACCCTCCTTCTTGAAGCCGTCTTTCTTGAAGTCGGTCTTCTTGAAGTCGTCTCGCCCCGGGCGGGAGCCAGCGTCCTTCGAGCCCGCCTCGTGGCCACCGCGGGGCGCGCGCGGCTCGTCGAAGCTCTTGCGCCGCGGCCGGTCATCGCTGTTGCGATCGGCGCGGCGCGGATCGGCCAGCGGCTCGATCTGCGGCGACCACGAATCCGGCCGCTTGCTGTGACGCGTCGCCCGCTCGGATTTGCGCTCGTACGGCGCCTTCCCGACCGGACGCTCTTCGCGCGGCGCGATCGGCTTGGCGCCGATCAAGGGTTCGATGCGAATGTTGTCGTCCTGATCCGGTCGCTTGATCTGCGCGGCGAAGTCCTGCGCGGCGGCGGCCGATATTTCAAACTCGGTGGTGGTATCGAGGATGCGGATGGCGCCGATGTCCTGCTTGGTGATGCCGCCGCGGCGGCAGATCATCGGCAAGAGCCAGCGAGCCTCGGCGTTCTTTCGCTTGGCCATGGCGGCGCGGAACCACACGCCGTCCTGCATCGTGTGCTTCTGTCC
>NZ_BADD01000641.1 GCF_000333455.1 Rhodopseudomonas sp. B29 | reverse complement strand
TTGTTCTGCACATCCGTCGCTTTCCAGAGCACGGTATAAGAACTGGGCCACTTCCCCCAAGTCACAACCGGGAATGAAATCGACCGAATGATCGGAAACGCGACTCGAAACTTCTGCGAAACTGTGGTGCCGGATTTCAACGGGACAGCACCAACGAAGGCGCCTGAATAGATCGCCCTATTGCGAAGAGGCAATAATCTATAGGGACCGATACCAAGGCGCAAAAGATCTCTTCTTTTTGGATCGAAATACTCCGGATCGGGGTAGGCCTTCCGATCGAGATTTGTCACTTCTGCATTCGGCCCATAAACATCTGCAAGCCATTCATTATCGTTGTGAGCAGCTTTATAGACAGGAATCGCCCTAACGTAGCTGACCGTCGATGCAGCGACGAAGACTGCGAGGATCGCTTTCGTGGCCATAGCGAACACCAAGCTTCCGCGCCTAAACTCAGATCCGTAATAGAATATAAGTCCGAACAACAAAGCCGCCGCGAAAGTGCTATAACGACTGGAATTTGCACTAGCGACTGCGAACTCTCCGCTGGCGCGCCCCCACCCTGTAACGACGGCACAGGCAATGGCGTACATTCCAAACGAGTAGAAGATCAGCACCTCAGGCTCAGCCAATCGTAGGCGCCTCCGCGCCTTCCAAGCAGTGAATGCGGCCAGCAGCAAAAGCAGCAAGCCAACAGCGAAATTAATCACTATCGTCTCACGAAGCCAGACCACTCCCATTTCCGGGAACCAAAGAAGCGACCCCAACGGATTCCCAATGTACACAGCAACAAATGCAACAAAATCGAAAACAGTGGGGAGAGGCTGCGTAACGCCACCCAGCGCAACACCAGGAAGATACACGGCATAACACACGAGCAAATTAGCAAGCCAAAAAATACTCCAACGCGTCGGACGAAACGCCCTTTGCCCAATCAGCAGATGCAAAATCAAGATCGCGGGAAAGACAAAAAGCCCCTGACTAATCGAATAGGCAGAAATCCACGCGAGAGCCGCAGCTAAGACATTCGCCCCCCAGGAAAAAGGGCGCATCGATGTTACAAGGAACGCAAGGACGGCACAGAAATAGGACAACGTTGCAAGCAGCATGAGCGACCAATACTGGTTCATTGCTGCAACTGGAGAAAACGAGATGATGCTCAACAACAAAGCACCACTTACAGTAATGACGCCCCTGACCTTCTTGAACAGCTGCCACCAAGCAAATAGAAGGGCAGCGAACGAGCCATAGATAGTTAGATAAATATAGACGTACTCGGATCGAATATCCCACCGGGTCAACGCCGCATTCGCCACAAAGATCAATCGGGGAAACAATGGCCTCGCCTGATTTTGCGGCTCAACCATACTTTCAAACGTTAGCGTTCCATCAAAATACTGGATTATCTGCTTCGCTGTCGCCATATGATCCCAATACGGCAGCGTAATCGCGCCAACTGAT
>NZ_BADD01000642.1 GCF_000333455.1 Rhodopseudomonas sp. B29 | reverse complement strand
CGTTGATGTTGCGATCGGGCCACGACCTGAATTGCGCGAGCGGTCCGTCTTTCGACGCCGGAAGGCTGAGATAGAAACCGGTCGGCGTCGTCGGGATGATCACCGCCAGGCCGCTGTTCAGATAGCTCGCCCACACCGGCCACTCCAGGTCCTTGGCAAACCGCGGCGTGTTGGCGATCAGCGGCAGCAGCAGCAGCTCCGTTACCAGGACAAGTCCGGCGAAGACGGTTCTGACGTAGCGGCGGCCGGACAGGCAGCAGATGAACCACAACGCGAACACGCTGGCGGCGTAGAAGTAGCGGTTGGAGGCGTATTGTGTTTCGAGCGCCGCTCGAAATTTGTACATGCCCGACAGCACGATCGCCAGGCCGAAGGCCAGCATGAACAATTTCTGCGCCCGATATGGCGGAAGCCACGCCAGCACCACCGCGATCAACAGCAGGCCGAGCCCAAGCGCGGCGCCGCTGTCGGCGCGGAACAGCTGCGAGACGCGTGGACCGAACGTCGTGGTGATCTGCGAAAATGGCAGATTGACCCACACCGTCCACGAATAGGGCGTCGGTGCTACCAGGTTCAGGATCGAGGGATTGCGCGAGATGACGGCGATCTGGATCAGGGCGCCGAGCGCAACGATGCAGGACAGAACGATCAGCCGGCGCCGGTTGGCGGCGTCACGCGCCATCCATGCGCGCGCTGCGAACAGCGGCGTCAGGAAGATCGAGAACGGGCCACTCAGGGCGGTCACGCCGAGAAATGCGGCTTCGGCCACTGCTCCGGCGATCGACGCCGGGGGACGCATGAACAGCAGCGCGAACGCGCCGATCGGCAGCACCCACTGAATATTGGTCAGCGTACCGAGTTCCTCGTATCCCATCGGCACGATGACGATGGCGATGCCGAGCAGCGGCTTGTAGGGCAGCTCGAGCCGCGGCGAGGTCACCATCCAGACCACCAGCAGGGTCAGGGCGACGGCGGCGTAGTTGAACAGCATCGGCGCAGCGGGAACCGGCGCAAGATTGCAGACAATGATCCCGACAAGCATCTGCGCAAACACCAGATAGCCGCCCATCACGGTGAACAACCCGGACCATCCATGCGCAAGGCTAACGTAGAGAAAGTCGCTGTCCTCGCCCCATAGCTGGGGATGCGTGAAGACGCTGGGGATTCTGAGGAACAGGATTGCCGCCGCGACCATAATGATCAAAGTTCGTGAAATTGCGAGCGTACCTCCTCCCACATCCGAGTCAGCATACCCTGACCAAAGCCGAACTGAGGTCAGTTTCATTCGATTCAGCACGTTAGGCGCCCATTTTGACTTACCGGCGAACTTTAACTTCCCTTGTTAGGTCAGTTTGCGTACCGCACGACAAAGCCAACCCTTCCCGAATCGTCGCGTTGCCGACCGTCGATTACCGCCGCATTCGATTCGCTCGTATCTGATGCATACAGGGCTAAGCCAATGGGGGCACCAACATCACCAGCTTCCACCGAGAAGGTGACTTCCACCTCTCGTGAACCAGCGTTACTCCCCAACCGGATGGTCACCTGTTCCCAATCGGCCAACTTCGACGCCTGCAAATGACCGGTCCCCAGAACGGACTTGTTCTGCACATCCGTCGCTTCCAGAGCACGGA
>NZ_BADD01000643.1 GCF_000333455.1 Rhodopseudomonas sp. B29 | reverse complement strand
ATCGCCCTCGGCGCCGACCGGACGCGGCGGCAGCGCACCGGTGCGCGGCTTGCCGGCCAGCGTGATCAGCGCCACCGAGCAGCGGCCGGCAGCGATGGCTTCGGCCGCGTGGGCGAGATGGATCAGATAGGAGCAGCCGCCGGTGTCGGTCGAGTCCAGATGCCGAACCTTGAGGCCGAGATAGTCGACCATCGCCATGACGCCGCCGGGCGCGTCGCCGGCGCAGAAACGGCGACGCTCGGCTTCGTTCGTCTGGACCGCGCGCAGCACGAACAGCGGCAGCAGGAAGATGCAGAACGGGCCACTGACCGCCGAGACCGCGGTGAGCAGCGCCTCGCCGAGCAGAACCAAGGGCGACCTGGCGCTGCGCATGAACAGAAGGGCGAACACGCCGACCGGCAGGATCCACTGGATGTTGGTGATCGTGCCGAGCTCCTCGTAGCCCATCGGCACGACCACAAGGGCGAGCGCACACAGCGGCTTGTAGGGAAGATCGAGGCGCGGCGACGTGATCAGCCAGACGATCAACAGGGTCAACAGTACGGCCGCGTAGTTGAAGATCGCCGGCGCCGCCGCCGGGTCGAAATAGCTGGCGAAGATTCCGGCCAGATCCTGCGCGGCCACCAGATAGCCGGCGGGCACGACGAACAGGCTGCGCCAGCCGTGAGCGATGCCCTCGTCGAAGAAGACGATGTCCTCGCCCCAGAACTGGGGATTGGTGAATGTGGACGGCGTCCGCCAATAGATGATCGCCAGGGCGAGCACAACGACGGCCAGCCGCAGCACCGGCGCCCAGTCGCGAGCGGACGGCGTCAATCCCCGCGCACTCCTTCCGGAGACTTCGGAATTCGGCGCCGTACCGACCGATGCAGTGGAATGTGTCACCTCAGGGCGCATAGGCCGGCACCAATCCGATCAGCGCTCCGTTCGGCTCGGCGACGCCGCCGATATCCGCCGGTGGGTCCGCCGAGTCGTCCTTGCGTTTGTAAAGCGGAAGCCCGATCGGTGCGGCCGGCGCAGCGGTCACGGACGTCGAGAACGAGACCTCGACCAGGTCGGCGACTTGCTCGGGGACCAGTGAGGGCCGCAAGCTGACGCGCTGCCAATCCTTTGACCTCGGCGCGTCGATCCGACCCCGCACGAGTTCGATCGTGCGGTCTCCCGCGCGCGCGACGATCTTCCAGTGGATACGGTAGTCGCTCGGCGGCACACCCCAGGTCGCCAGCTTCACGGTCAGGTGCTCCAGCCGCC
>NZ_BADD01000644.1 GCF_000333455.1 Rhodopseudomonas sp. B29 | reverse complement strand
CAGGTGATGACCATGGTGGTCTCTGCGAAGAACGGGTCGATGGTCGCGGTCGACGGATCCGGCATCAGCATCATGTCGGACTCGTTGATCGCCTTCCAGCCGGCGATCGACGAACCGTCGAACATCGTGCCTTCGGAGAAGATCTCTTCGTCGATCATCGAGACGTCGAACGTGACGTGCTGCCACTTGCCGCGCGGATCGGTGAAACGGAGGTCGACGTATTTGACGTCGTTGTCCTTGATTGATTTCAGGACTTCTTTGGCGGTCGTCATTGATAACCCCTTTGTGGAATACGTAGGTGGGCTACGGTCGTGAACGCGCGACCGGGGAACCGGCCGCGCGGGATGCAGTGGTGGGTGAGGTGATAGGCTGGCCGGTTAGATCGCGTCCAGTCCGGATTCGCCCGTTCTGATGCGGACGGCTTCTTCGATGTTGGAGACGAAGATCTTGCCGTCGCCGATGCGGCCGGTTTGGGCGGCGCGGCGGATCGCGTCGATCGCTTTCTCGACCAGATCGTCGGCGATCACGATTTCGATCTTCACCTTGGGCAGGAAGTCGACGATGTATTCGGCGCCGCGATAAAGTTCCGCGTGCCCCTTCTGACGGCCGAAGCCCTTGGCTTCCGTCACCGTGATGCCCTGCAGACCGACTTCCTGAAGCGCCTCTTTGACCTCGTCCAGCTTGAACGGCTTGATGATGGCTTCGATCTTTTTCACTTACACTCTCCCCGGCCTTCCCGCGTCTTGGGTCGGCAGTGTTATGCCAGATTGCAAGGCCTTGCGAACAGGCTTGCGCAGTGGATCGATCGCTCCACGCACCGGCCAGGCCGGCATTGCCATCTGTGTCCGGGGCGGACCCGAAACGCCATGACGGCCGCCTGCGCGCCCAGCCGAAGCGGGCCTGCGCGGGCGATCGAAACATGGCTTCCGTGTTAGCAGGGTCCATGCCAAATTCATCGAGGGCTGATTTTGAAGCGTTATCAGATTATTAGGGGCTCGTCCGCGTAGACTTTGGTGGTTCCGCATGGTTTGCGTGACTAATTCGAGTGCAGTCAGTCCAATTTGTGGGCAGTGAAGTGAGTGGTTTTGCTTGTGGATGGGGCGGGGCTGCCTCTTGCGCAGGCGTGCGTACTGGAAATCGAGCATGGAATTGCTGACCCCGGCCGAGATGGACCGCGCCGACCTGCTGACGATCTCGGGCGGGTCGTCGGGCTTTGCCCTGATGCTGCACGCCGGCCGACATGTCGCGCAGGCCGCGATGGAATTGGCGGACGCCGGATCCATCCTGGTGATCGCTGGCCCGGGCAACAATGGCGGCGATGGCCTGATCGCGGCGACCGAACTGGTCGCGCTCGGCCGCACTGTCCACGTGATGCTGCTCGGCGAGCGCGACGCCCTCAAGGGCGATGCGGCGCTGGCGGCGCGCGAATGGAAAGGACCGCTGCTGCCGTTCCTGCCGCAATCGATCGGCGCGCCGTCGCTGATCATCGACGCGCTGTTCGGTTCCGGCCTGAACCGGCCGGTGAAGGACGGCGCGCTCGAGATGATCGAGGCGGTCAATGCCTCGGGCGTGCCGGTGCTGGCCGTCGACCTGCCGAGCGGCATCAACGGCACCACCGGCGGCGTCATGGGAGCCGCCATCAAGGCGCGCGAGACGGTGACATTCTTCCGTCGCAAGCTCGGCCATCTGCTGGTGCCGGGGCGACTCTATTGCGGCAAACTGCGGCTGGTCGATATCGGCATCGATCCGGCCGTGCTGGACGAAATCCGGCCGCAGGCGTTCGAGAACGACCCGGACCTGTGGCTGCCGAGCTTTCCGGTGCCGCGCGCCGACGGCCACAAATATGGCCGCGGCCATGCGGTGATCGTCTCGGGCGAACGTCGCAGACCGGCGGGCGC
>NZ_BADD01000645.1 GCF_000333455.1 Rhodopseudomonas sp. B29 | reverse complement strand
GGCCGATCTGCAGAATCGTGCTCGGTGGTCAGCCCGTTCGGACAGCTTCTCGATGGCGGTATTGAGCAGTTCGACCATCAGCAACTTCGCCCCCACCGCGATGAGCTCGACGCGGCGGGCCGGCGTAACGCCGATCAGCCAAGCCGCCGGGATGGCGATTCACCAGGGGCGACCAGCTCCTCGCGGATCGCCTGCTCTGAGCGCGCCGCGAATTTGAGCCCGCGCCACGAGTTGATCGTGGCGCGCCAGAATCTAAGCAAGTTAGAGCCCAGCCGCAGCCGGCAGCGGGGTGGCCTTGCCGGCGCGGCCCTGCTTCAACAGGTCCGCGATCAGGAACGCCATGTCGATCGACTGTTCGGCGTTGAGCCGCGGATCGCAGGCGGTGTGGTAGCGGTTGTTGAGGTCCTCGTCGGTGATGGCGCGGGCACCGCCGAGGCATTCGGTGACGTTCTGGCCGGTCATTTCCAGATGCACGCCGCCGGCATGCGTCCCCTCCGCGGCGTGGACCGCGAAGAACGAGCGCACCTCGCTCAAGATGCGGTCGAAAGGCCGGGTCTTGTAGCCGGAGTTCGACGTGATGGTGTTGCCGTGCATCGGATCGCACGACCACACCACGTTGCGGCCCTCGCGCTTCACCGCGCGGACCATCGCCGGCAGATGCTCGCCGATCTTCTCGTGGCCGAACCGGCCGATCAGGGTCAGCCGCCCGGCTTCGTTGTCGGGATTGAGCACGTCGATCAGCTTCAGCAATTCGTCGGTCTTCAGCGACGGACCGCACTTCAGGCCGATCGGATTCTTGATGCCGCGGAAGTACTCGACATGGGCATGGTCGAGCTGGCGGGTGCGATCGCCGATCCACAGCATGTGGCCGCTGGTCGCGTACCAGTCGCCGGTGGTCGAGTCGACGCGGGTCATCGCCTGCTCGTAGCCGAGCAGCAGCGCTTCGTGGCTGGTGTAGAAGTCGGGGTCCGAGCGAA
>NZ_BADD01000646.1 GCF_000333455.1 Rhodopseudomonas sp. B29 | reverse complement strand
ACATCGAACGCGCCGCCTTCTGCGAAACACGCAGTAGGCGCGAGCATGGTGACCGAAACAGCAGCAGCGGCGATCCGGGATATGACAGCGGAAGTCATGGAAGCTCCATGCAAGGGAGCAGCGGGTGCAGAGGCACCAGGCCGCACAAGACACGCACGGCAGCCGGGAAACGGCGTCGCGGGTTCAGCAAACGCCGGACGACTGCTGAGGTTTCATGGCAGACAGGCAGCAGCGCTTGCCGGCGGCCTCAGGCATCGGCGTTCGCGGCTGACATCGCCGCCAATATGGCGGCAGAATCCGTGACCCAGCCGAAGATGCCACCCTGCGCCTTGATCATCGCCAGCCCGGCCTGATGAAATTCGGGGAAGTAGGAGGCGCATCCGTCGCCGATCACGATGCAGCGATAGCCGCGATCGTTGGCCTCACGCACAGTGGTGTTGACGCAGACCTCGGTGGTGACGCCGCAGACCAGGAGGTTCTCGACCCCATACTTCTGCAGCACGTCGCCGAGTTCGGTGGCGTAGAACGCACCCTTGCCGGGCTTGTCGATGACGATCTCGTCGTCTTCGGGCGCCAGCGCCGCGACAATGTCGTGCCCCGGCTCGCCGCGAATCAAAATGCGGCCCATCGGTCCCGGATCGCCGATGCGCAGCGACGGCGCGCCGCGTGCAACCTTGGCGGGCGGCGCATCGGACAGATCCGGCAGATGCCCCTCGCGGGTGTGAATGACCAACAGGCCCAGCGCACGTGCCGCCTTGAGCACCGCGCCGATCGGCGCCACCGCGCGCGCCAGCTGCGAGACGTCGTTGCCGAGCGTTTCGCCGAAACCGCCGGGCTCGAGAAAGTCGCGCTGCATGTCGATGATCAGCAGCGCCGTCGATGCCCAGTCGATCGCGATCGGAGCCGGCTCGGCAACGATCGTGCTGCCAACTTTGGGAGTGGGACTCGCTTGCACGCCTCAGCCTCGCCTTCCGGAATGACAGGCAACAGCGTAGCAAGCGATCTTCCATGTGTACATGACACGCGCGCGTGCGATCTCGGGCCCGATGCTTAAAGATTGGCCCCCGGTCGCGCTACTCGGTTGGCAGCGCTCGCCCTGACGAACCGAGCGCCGCAAGCGTGCCGGCAACGATGCCGGCGCTCGCCGCCGACAAGCCGAACACGCCGCTCCATACCAGGAAATAGGCGATGGCGGAGCCCAGCGTTTTTTCCATCTCGTTGCCCCAAGTCCAGAACGAGGCGGCGCAGAGGATCAGCACGATGCCGGCCACGATGACGCGGAGCCACAGCGCCGGGCGCGGAGCGCGCGCGAGGAAGAAGGCGAGGCCGCCGCAGATCGCCGCCAGCACAAACCAGATGATCACCAGACGAAGGGCCATGAGCGCATCCACCAGCTCACAACTTACCCGACAATTATAGCCGAATCTGCGACGCCGGGCACCGGCGATCGAAGCAAAGTGTCTTCGTCTAAAGATCAAGTCTGGCCGATTCGTGCGCTGTCGGGCCGACATCAGGTTTCGCCCCGCCCGCGCTTTTCCGCTAAGGTCCGCGCCCGACCGGGCGCAGGCCCGAGCCAGAACGGAGATGCAGATGAATCCGGCGACGATCGCAGCCCTGATACTTGCTGCAGCCTGCGCCGTGCTGCCGGCACAGGCCCAAGACAAGCCGGCGCCGGACAAGCCCGCCGGCAAGCTGAAGATCGGCTATGTTTATCTCGGCGCGATCAGCGACGCCGGGTGGGGCGCGCAGCAGGAGCAGGCACGCAAGGCGGTGGTCAAGGAATTCGGTGACCGCATCGAGACGACCACGCTGGAGAAGATCAGCGACGGCCTGGAGGCCGAGCGCTACATCGAGCAGCTCGCCCGCGCCGGCAACAAGCTGATCTTCGCCACCTCCCCGGCCTACACCGACGAGGTGATGAAGCTCGCCAAGAAATATCCCGGCGTGAAGTTCGAACTCGCCACCGGGACGCGGCGCGAAGCCAATGTGTCGACCTACACGGCGCGGTTCTACGAAGGCCGCTACGTCGAAGGCACGATCGCGGCCAAGATGTCCAAGAGCGGCGTGATCGGCTACGTGGCGGCGATGCCGACGCCCGACGTCCTGGCCGGCATCAACGCCACGATGCTGGCCGCCCAGAAAATCCGTCCGGACATCAAGCTGAACATCGCCTGGACCAATGTCTGGTCCGATCCCGCCAAGGAAGCCCAGGCGGCGCGCACGCTGATCGACCAGGGCGCCGACGTGATCATGCAGGCGACAGGCAGCACCGCGCCGATGCAGGTCGCCGGAGAGAAGCACGTGCTGGCGTTCGGACAGGCTTCCGACATGATCAAGACCGCCCCCAAGGCGCAGCTCACCGCGATCGTCGACGATTGGGCGCCTCACGAGATCGGTCGCGTCCATGCCGTGCTGGACAACACCTGGAAGTCCGAAGATTTCCGCGGCGGCCTGAAGGACAAGACCTTCACCCTGGCGCCCTTCACCAACATGCCGGACGACGTCAAGCAGCTCGCCGCCGACACCGAGGCTGGCATCGTGTCGGGCGCGATCAAGCCGTTCGCCTGCCCGATCACCGCGCAGGATGGCAATGCGATCGACTGCAAAGGCGCCGAGCACCTCGAGGACGGGCAGATCGCCACGATGAATTTCCTGGTCAAAGGCATCGACGCGGCGCTGCCGGGCAAGTAAGTGGTCGGCATCCCGACCATTTGCAAAACGCCACCTTCAGGAAACGCCCATGACCGAGATGACCCTCGCCATCGCCCGCAGCATCGCCGACGCGGCGCTGGAAAAAGCCGCCGAACTCAAGCTGAAACCGCTGGTGGTGTCGGTGCTCGATGCTCGCGGCTGCATCAAGGTCTCGCTGGCGCAGGACGGCACCAGCCTGATGCGCCACGAGATCGCCCACGGCAAGGCCTGGGGCGCACTGGCGCTCGGCATGGGCACCCGCGCGATCTTCAAGCGGGCGCAGGAACAACCCTACTTCGTCGATGCGATGAGCACGATGGCCCGCGGCGCGATGGTGCCGGTCGCCGGCGGCGTGCTGATCAACGACGAAAACGGCAAGCTGATCGGCGCGGTCGGTATCAGCGGTGATACGTCGGACAACGACGAGATCTGCGCTGTGGCTGGCGTCGCGGCGGCGGGGCTCGTGGGTGTGACGGGCTGAAATAGCGCCTGAATACACACACCTTCGTCATCGCCCGCGAAAACGGGTGATGACGGTCTGTGGTGTGGTGGTCGCCGTGCTCCAAATTCTGGCTTCGAAAAGCCAGCCGCTGGCGCAGCGCTGACGCTCAATGCAACCGCGGCGCTTTCAAGAACTTGGCACGATCCGACGAGTGCAGCACGACGTCGAAGGTGGCGCCGCCGCTGAACAGTGTCAACGGAACTTCGACCCCCGCCGAGCCGAGCGACCAGACCCGGCGGTAGAACTCGGCCTCGCTGCTGACCTTGTGGCCGCCGACCGCAAGGATAACGTCCCCCGTCTTGAGCTCGGCGCGGGCCGCCGGCCCCTTCGGCGCGATGCCGACGACCACGATCTTGTCTTCGATTTCCGTCGAGTACAGCCCGAGCCACGGCCGCACCGGCCGGTCGGGCCGGCCGAACTTGCGCAGGTCGTCGAGCACGGGCTTCAAGAGATCGGTCGGCACCATCATGTTGTAGTGCTCGTTGGAGCCGCTGCGCTCGATCTGCAGCGAGCCGATGCCGATCAGTTCTCCGGCCGCCGAGATCAGCGCGGTGCCGCCCCAGTTCGGATGCGACGGCTCGGTGAAGATGGCGTCGTCGAGCAGATACTCCCAATAGCCGGCGAATTCCTGCCGCGCCGCGATGCGGCCGGCGACCGAGCGCGTGCGGCCGCCGACACCGCCGATGATGACGCGGTCGCCGGTTTTCGCCGCGGCCGAATTGCCGAGCGGCAGCGGCGGCAGATCGATGTCGCCCAGCGCCTGCACCAGTCCGAGGCCGCTCTCATTGTCGAAGCCGAGTGCGTGGCCTTGGACGACGCGACCGTCGGCAAGATGCAGCCAGACGGTTTCGGCCTCGGTGATCAGATAGCCAATCGTCAGCACAAGGCCATCGTCAATCAGCACACCATTGCCGGCGCGCTCGGTGCCAAGCGTCTGCGCGGTGAAAGCATCGGGCGGAATGATCGCGTGCAGACCGACGACCGCGGACAGCGCACGATCGAGATCGAAACTGAAATCGGACACGCGCGGGCGGTTGGCGGCCGGCACGTTCCATTCGGGCAAGGAAGGCATCCGGCTCCCCCTTCAAGGACCAGAACGGCGCCGACGCCGTTCCGCCCTCAAATTATGGAGCCTCGAAGCCGATTTGCAAGACGGGGCGACACGGCGCCCACGTCGGTTCTAACAATTCAAACAAGATTGTCGGCGATGGCGCGATAAACTCCACGTCATTGCGAGCGGAGCGAAGCAATCCAGCCCAGTGCACTGAGCTGGATTGCTTCGTCGCGGAGCTTGTACTCGGACGGCGCGGAGCGCCGATCCGTGTGCTCCTCGCAATGACGGTGGTTGTCGCGGTGCCGGCTCAGCCTTCCTTGTGCACGCCCGACATCTCGACGATCTTGCGCCAGCTTTCGGTCTCAGCGCGCATCATGGCGGCGAATTGCTGGGCGTTGCCGTGCAGCGGGATGGCGCCGAGCTCGGCGATGCGCTGCTTGACGTTGGGCTGGTCGAGCGCCGCGTTGAT
Source organism: Rhodopseudomonas sp. B29 (assembly GCF_000333455.1). GTDB lineage: Bacteria > Pseudomonadota > Alphaproteobacteria > Rhizobiales > Xanthobacteraceae > Rhodopseudomonas. The sequence continues at coordinate 25,433 of NZ_BADD01000646.1, read as the reverse complement.
GGCGGCGTTGAGCTTATCGACGATCTCCGTCGGCGTACCGTGCGGAACGCCCGTGCCGTAGAACGAGCTGGTGTCGTAGTCCTTCAGCGTATCGGCGATCGGCGGCACATCGGGCAGCACCGTGGAGCGCTCGCGCGTCGTGACGCCAAGCGCACGGATCTTGCCGGCCTTCACCAGCTCGAACGACGACGTGACGTTGTCGAACATCGCCTGGATCTGTCCGGCCATCAGATCGGTGAGGCCCGGAGCCGAACCGCGATAGGGCACGTGCACCATGTTGATGCCGGCCAGCGCCTTGAACAACTCGCCCGACAGATGCAGCGAGGTGCCGATGCCCGAGGAGCCGACGCTGATCTTGCCCGGATTGGCCTTGGCGTAGGCAATGAACTCGGCGACGTTGTGAGCCGGAATGTCGTTGTTGATCACCAGCACCAGCGGAATGCGCGCGACGCCGGCGACCGGCGTGATGCCCTTGGCGAAATCGAACGGCAGCGTACGGTCGAACGAGGCGTTGATGGCGTTGGCGGTCGAGGTCAGCAGCAGCGTGTAGCCGTCCGCGGGTGAGTTGATCACCGCCTGGGTGCCGATGTTGCTGCCGGCGCCCGGCTTGTTCTCGACGACGAACGGTTGGCCGAGTTGGTCGGTCAGCGACTGACAGATCATCCGCGACAGCACGTCGGTGGCGCCGCCGGCCGCATACGGCACGATCCAGCGCACCGGATGCGCCGGATAAGCCGCGGGCTGCGCCGCTGCCGATCCGATCGTGCGTACGCCGAACGCCGCAAAGGCCGCACCCGCCGCCGACCCCAGGAAAGCTCGCTTGCTGATCATCGCCGTCACTCCCACCATGCACAATGTCGAGAGTGTCGATAACGCGACCCCTGCGCGACCGCACGCATTGCCCTTATTCGTGGTAAAATCCCGCGAACATCATCGGCGAAACTTCGAGCTCGATGCTAATTGTCCATTAATCCGTGGACATTAAAATTAACGAGCGGTCGCGCGCGGCGCGGCGATTTTGGCCGATGCGCCGGCGCCAGCGGCGATCACAAGCCGCGACTGATGGGCCGAGCATGACCGACTACGCCTTTGCAGCTTCCGCGACCGGCGCCGCCGCTCCGCCGCGCCTGAAAGGGCTGCAGATCGCCCTGCTATGGCTGGTCGGCGCCAGCGGCAGTATCGTCTTCATCGAACCAAGCCCGTACGAATTCGCCGTGCTGCTGGCGATGGTGGTGTTCGCCGTCAGCGGCGGCCTGCGGCTCGCTCCGGCCCTGATTGTGCCGATCGCGCTGCTGATCGGCGTCGAGCTCGGCTACTCGGTCGGCGCCAGCGAATTGCTCGATGATCCCCTGATCATGAACTGGCTGCTGACCTCGTGGTACATGGCCATTACGGCGATGTTCTTCGCCATGGTGGCCCTGCAGGACTCGGCCGAGCGCGTCGACGCGATCGCCCACGGCTATCTGATCGGCGGCGTCATCGCGTCGCTCGCCGGCATCGCCGGTTACTTCAATCTGGTACCGGGCGGCAGCGACCTTCTGACCTTCGCGGGTCGCGCCCGCGGTACCTTCAAGGACCCGAACGTGCTCGCCGCGTTCCTGGTGTTCCCGGCGGTGTACAGCCTGCAGCGCGTGATCGAAGGCTCGTTCTGGAGCGCGGTGCGCAACGGTATCGCCTTTGCCATCATCGCGCTCGGCATCTTCTTGGCCTTTTCGCGCGCCGCCTGGGGCACGGTGGCGGCCGCCTCGGTGCTGATGACGGCGCTTATGTTCATCACCGCGCCGACGCAGAACCGCCGGCTGCGCATCGTGCTGCTCACCGCGATGGCGATCGTGCTGGTCGCGGTGGCGCTGGCGGTGCTGCTATCGTTCAGTCAGATCGACACTATCTTCAAGGAGCGCGCCAGCTTCAACCAGCCTTACGACAGCGGCCGCTTCGGCCGCTTCGGCCGCCACGTGCTCGGCGCCAAGATGGCGCTGGACTATCCGACCGGTATCGGTCCATTGCAGTTCCGCCGCTTCTTCCCCGAGGACACGCACAATTCGTTCCTCAACGCCTTCATGTCGGGCGGCTGGATCAGCGGGACTCTTTATCCGGCCCTGGTGTTTCTCACGGCCGGCTACGGGCTGCGCAATGTGTTCGTGCGCACGCCGTGGCAGCGCACCCAGATCGCGATCGTCTCCGTCATGATCGTGACGCTGCTGGAAAGCTTCATCATCGATACCGATCACTGGCGACACTATTTCCTGCTGATCGGCTTGACCTGGAGCCTGGCAATTGCGAGCAGTCGCGTGCGGCTGCGGAGCCCGGCTCCGACTTAGCCGCCCTCCTCGGTCGCAGCAGGATCTCGCATGGACACGCATGTTCTCGTCACCGGAGGCGCCGGCTATATCGGCAGCCACATGGTGCTGGCGCTGCTCGGCGCCGGCGAGAGTCCGCTGGTGCTCGACGATCTTTCCACTGGCCGGCGCGATGCGATCCCGGACGGCGTAAAGCTGATTCAGGGCAGCACCGGCGACGCTGCTTTGGTGCGCGACGTTCTGCAGCAGCACAAGGTCGGCGCCATCATCCACTTCGCCGCCAGCATCGTGGTGCCGGATTCGGTATCCGATCCGCTCGGCTACTACGCCAACAACACCGCCAATGCGCGCACGCTGCTTGCCGCCGCCGTCGCGGCCGGAGTGCCGCACTTCGTGTTCTCGTCGACGGCCGCCGTCTACGGCGAACCCGAACGCAATCCGATTCAGGAAGACGAGCCGACGCGGCCGATCAATCCTTACGGCCGCTCCAAGCTGATGGTCGAATGGATGCTGGCCGACACCGCGCACGCGCATCCGCTGCGCTACGCGGCGCTGCGCTACTTCAATGTCGCCGGCGCCGATCCTGACGGACGCACCGGTCAGTCGACGCCGAATGCTACGCACTTGATCAAGGTCGCGGTGCAGGCCGCACTGGGCAAGCGCGACGGCCTCGACGTCTACGGCACCGACTATCCGACCGCAGACGGCTCCTGCATCCGCGATTACGTCCACGTCTCCGATCTGGCGCAGGCGCATCTCGACGCGCTGCGCCATCTGCGCGGCGGCGGCGACAGCGTCACCTGCAACGTCGGCTACGCCGACGGCTATTCGGTGCTGCAAGTGATCGAGGTGGTGAAGCGCGTGTCCGGCATCGACTTTCCGGTGCGTATCAAAGGCCGCCGCGCCGGCGATCCGGCCGCGCTGGTTGCTTCGAACGCGCGGGCGCGCTCCATCCTCGGCTGGCAGCCGCGCTACGCCGATCTCGAAACCATCGTGCGCCACGCGCTGGCGTGGGAACGTCGGCTCGGCTGAGCGTCGGCGCGTCATCGGTCCTATTATTGTAACCAACGCGAAGAAGCCGCGGCGGGCATTCCACTGAGGCGTCCGTAATGGAACAACGTTGGACGCCGCTGTTACACAGCGGCACAGCCTGATCGAAACGGCACAGCCTGACACGCGACGGGACAGATCGCCGGAAAAAGCCGGCTATCTCGCACATCGATCTTAACCACCTCGTCGGGTCTTGCCGTCGGGAACGCATCGCTCGATTGCGTCGCTTCGGCGATTGGACGAAGGTTCAATTTGAATCAATCACCCGCGGATTGCTCAGAAATTGAATACGGTCCTCACCATGTCCGACGCACCCGATGCGCTTCATCGGCTGACTGCCAGTCCGAGCTTGGCCAAGCGCCGCATCGCGGATCGCCGAATTGCGCCGCTTGACGCCTCCGTGGAGTTCGCTTCGTCGTTCGAAGATCGACGGCTCGGCGGCGACCGCCGCGACCGCTTCCCGCAATGGCGCCGCGTGACGCTCGGCGGTCTGCCGATCGTCGTCGCGGATCGCGCCGAAACCGCCAGGGTGATGGTGGATGAAGCGCTGAAGCGGCGAGGCCTGTGGCGCTCGCCCGCTTACATGACATCGACGAATGGCGAAGTGACGTATCGCTGCGCCGTCGATCCCAAAGAGCGCGAGTTGTTTCTGCAGGCCGACGCCATTCACGCCGATGGCATGCCGCACGTCTTCGTGTCGCGCTTCAAGTGCGACGTCGCTCTGCCCGAGCGGGTGGCGACGACTGACCTGTTTCACCACGTCGCACGCGAAGCAGTCGTCCGCGGCGCCACCATGTTCATGCTCGGCGCCAGCGAACAATCGAACAAGCTTGCTACCGAGTGGGTGCGGCGGACCTATCCGGACGTGCAACTGATCGGTGCCCGCCACGGCTTCTTTGCCGGCGTGCAGGACGAGATCAAAGCCTGCGAAGAAATCTCCGCCCTCGCGCCCGACATTCTGTGGGTGTCGATGGGCGTGCCACGCGAGCAGAGTTTCATCGTACGCCACCGCAATCGCCTGGCCGGCGTCGGCGTCATCAAGACCTCGGGCGGGCTGTTCGATTTCCTGTCGGGGTCGAAGCCGAGGGCCCCGCTGTGGATGCAGAATGTCGGCCTGGAATGGCTGTGGCGCATGGGCCTCGAGCCCCGCCGCCTCGGCATGCGCTATCTGAAGACCAACCCCTACGCGATGTATCTCCTGCTGACGCAGTCGCGGTGAGGGTTCTTCGTCGTTTCTAGCGCGCCGGGATCAACGCCCGCAGCATATCGGCGTGCCAGCGCTGCCGCTGCGTGTCGAACAGCGCGAAGTCGTGGTCGAATTGCCAATAGGCCCACGGCCAGGAGTGGCTCTCCGCCGTCCGCGCCACGAAGCTCAGCCATCGCAGCCGGCTGTCCTGCGGCGCAGCCTCGTAAACACCGAATTCCCCCAGATAGATCGGCCGGCGTTGCTGCGCCGACCATTGCTGGACGCGATCGAAATACTCCGTGACTTTGGCTTTGTCGGCTTCGCTGCCCCATGCGCGCGGCGGCAACGCCTTGAGCTTGTCGCTCCACGGCGCGCCCTGATGGGTGAATTGGAACGGCTCGTAGTAATGGAACGTGACGATGATCCGGCGGTCGTCGTCCGGCAGGTCCAGCTCTCCGATCGGCGCATCCGGCGTGTTGAGCGCGGCGACGATGACGGTTCGGTCCGGGTTGCCGGCGCGCACGATAGCCAACACGCCTCGCAGCAGCTTATTCCACTGCGCGATCGTCATGTTGCCGCCCGGCTCGTTGAGCAGTTCGAAAACCAGGCTGGGAAATTGACCGGCGTAGCGAGCCGCGACCTGCTGCCAGAACGCCGCCAGTTTCCGGCTACAGACATCAAGGTGGATCTGACAGGTGTCGGTGTCGTGCTCGTCGATCACCGGAATCAGCCCTGCCGAGATCACGCTGAAGACGACGAGATCGAGTCGCTGCAAATAGTCGTCGCGGAGCCGGTCGGCGGCGTCCATGAACTTGAAGCCGAACAGATTGATGCGGACGTGGCTGAAGCCCGCTCGCTTGATCATGTCGAGATGGCCGAGCCGGAACGGCGCGTCGATGCCGCCCTCCCAGATGCCGTCGTAGCCGAGGATATTGACGCCCCGCCCCATCCGCGACGCCGTGGCGAATTCATCACCGCGCGACGCGTCGCTGTACGCGAAGGAGGCGAGCACGAACAGCGTCAGCGCAGCCAGGATGGACCAATTGCGCAGGGCGCCGCGGACGATGCTCACGATGAGCGCCCTTCGCCAGGCCGTCCGGTCGTGGCCGGAGCACCGCAGAGCGTGAGCTGTACGACGATCAGCAGGATCGACAGAAACGACGTCGAGCGCAGGAAGTTCGTCTCGGTCAGGTTGATCTGATAGCTGAGCAGGATGAACACGATCGCCAGCGTGCAGTGCTGACGAAACATGGTTCGATGGCGGATGACGAGCAGCGCTCGGGTGACGATCAGCACCGTGGCGGTCAGGAACAACGCGAAGCCTATAAGACCCGTCTCGATCAAAATCGCCAGATAACCGCTGTGAAAATTATCGAGCACCCAGCCGTGGCTCTGCTCGAAATAATCGTAAAACTGCTTGATGGTCCAGAAACCGTTGAGGCCGTAGCCGAACAGCGGGGCATCGTTGAAGTGGCTGATGGCGAACTGCCAAATGAAGCTGCGCTCGGTGAAATCGACCGTCGTGTTGCCGACGTGAAACGAGTCGTAGCCGGTGCTGTACAGGTACAGGATCATCAGGCAAGCGAAAGCGCTGAGCAGCAGCGGGCCGATCGCGATGAGTTTCATCGGCAACGTCGACCGGGCGCACAGATACAGCGCCACGCAGGCCGCGACCGCCAATGCACCACCGCCGCGCGATCCGGCTCCGACAACGGCGGCCGCCGCCGCTCCGGCCACGACGACGAATTCGATCCAGCCGCCGCCGTTGATCTTGCGGTAGGTGGCGAACAGCAGCAGATGCGCCGCAAAGATGCCCAGCGCCTGCTTGGACGCGAAGATGCCCTGCCACTGGCCGTTGTGCATCCAGCTGTCGTCGACGCCGATGCGGGGAATGAACAGAGCCGTGAAGATCGAGCTCGCGATCAGCAGGAACAGCGCGAACGTCGTGGCGCCGAGAATGTCGTCGATATCGAGACGGGTGGCCAACCGATAGGCCGCGAAGGTGGTGATCGCCAGCGCGGCCGCCTTCATGAAAGTCGGGGCTGTGAGATCGGACCAGCAGGCGGACAAAATTGCGAAGCCGTAAAACGCCGCCAGAGCGACGACGTCGGCCGTCAGTTCCAGACGCACGACCGGCGTGATCAGAAAGCTGGCGGCGATCACCAGCATCCAGAGGCCGAGCGCGGCGACCTGCTGAAGCTGTGCCTGCTGCTCCGGCACCAGAGCCGGGCTGAAGACGCCCATCGACACGAACACGATCAGCGCGACGGACCATCGCGTGATGGTTCTGGCCCACGCTTCGATCTGGCCTCGCTCGCCGAGGCTGGCTACATCCGCGGAGGTCACATCCCGTTCCGTCTCTGCGGCCGCCTCGCCGCCGCGCGGCCTACTGGCGGGCTTGCCCGTGGCTTGTCAGCGACGCATCAGCTCGCGAATTGCATCGCCGGGCTGTCCGCCCGCCGCTCCACCCGGTTGCTGACGACGGCGATCGGTCCGCGTCCGAACTTCAACAGCTTGGCCTGCGCATCACGCACCGCGCCGGAATCGCCGGCGGCTCCATCGACGGCGACGAGATTGTAGTCAGTATAGCGCGCAATCTGCGCCGCGTCCGGCTGGTCGCGCAGCGACGCGTCGATCAGCACCAGATCGAACTCCTCGCGGATGTCGCCCTGGCCGGCCGCTCCGCTCGGCGCGCTTATGAGTTCGACAATGGACTGCGCGCTGCTCTGCAAGGAACGTCCGCGGCTCGGGCCGGCACGGCGAGCAGCCTGAGCCGGATCCGAATCAGGCGCGACCTCGACGATGACGCTGAGCAGCCCGCGTTCGACAGCGACGTCGTTGAGCGCCTGGGTCACCGCGCTGCCACTGTGGCTGCCGGCTTCGACGGACGTGACCAACACGACCTTGCCGTGGCCCGTCTTCTGGACGCCGATCGCATCGAGGATGCGCAGGACCGAGCTGCGCATGTCGGCCGGCGGCGGCGGTGCCGGCTTCGCGGCCGCCTGCTGCGGTTGCGGTCTCGACTGCGGCGCAACCGGAACCGGGGCGACCGGAGCCGCGCCCGTGAGGACTTGGGCGATCGCAGATGGGGAAGCTGACGGTCGGGGCGCGGGCGCCACGGGTGCGGCCGGCGGCGGGACTGCGGGCGTTGGAGCCGCGGCCACCGGCGGCGGGACGGGTTCAGCCTTCGCGGGCAAGTCTCCGTCGGGCTCGTCGACGCCAACCCACGACGATTTGCGGCTGGCGACGGCCACGGTCGAGAGCGCGACCGAGAAAATGGCCAGTGCGGCGAGCAGCAAGGAAAGCGGCGGCCGCGTCGATCGCGCGGGCGGCGTCGCCAGCGAGGCGATCTTGGTTTGCGCCACCTGCAACATACGCTGCTGATTGGTGGCGTTGTAGCGAGCCAGGAACTGCTCGTAGATCGACCGGTTGGCGTCGGCGTCGCGGCGCAGCTCCTGCAGCTTCACCGCGGCCTGATCGTCGACCAGCATCTCGCCCTCGAGCTGCTTCAGCTGCTGCTCGAGTGCCTTCTGCTTGTCGAGCTGCGCCTCATAGTCCGACTTGGCGTTGGCGAGGATGCGCTTGCGCTCGGCATCGATCTGGCGCTTGAGCTCGGCCAGCTGATTGTAGGAGATCACCAGCTCGGGGTGCCGATCGCCCAGCACTGCCCGGCGCTGCGCGATCTGATCGTTGAGCTGATTGAGACGCGCGCGCAGCGTCGTCAGCAGCTCGGACTTGGAGCCGTTCGAGCCGTCGATGTCCGCCTTCATGTCGCGCTGCGCCTGATCGTAGCGGTTCCTCGCGTCTTCGGTCTGCAGCCGCGCTGCCGACACCTGCTGGGTCAGCTCGGTGACACGAAGCTGCCGCGTCGTGCTTTCCTTGCCGGCATCGATGATGCGGTACTTCGTCCTGAACGCTGCGACGGCGTCTTCGGAGGTCCGCAGCTTGTCACTCAGGCTCTTCAGACGGCTGCTGAGCCAGTCAGCCGCCTCGTCGGTCGCGGTCGTGCGCGTATTCGACTGATTGGCGACGAAGGCTGAGGCGATGGCGTTCGCGTAGTAGGCGGCGCGTTTCGCATCCTTGGTGGTGAACGTCATGGCAATGACGTAGGTCAGGCCGACGCGGGAGATGTCGAGATGCTTGCGAAACTTTTCCAGGAGTTTCGCCGGATTGGTCTCACCGCCGGAAACCTCGGTGTCGTCGGCGACCTTCAGCTTCTCGATCAGCGGCTGAAGAAAACCTTCCGACTTGGCGATCTCGACCAGGCTCTGCAGCGCCGCGGCATCCTGGCCGATGCCGGGCAGCACTTCCTGATCGGTGGTCACGCGCTGCTCGCGCGGATCGACCAGCACCAGCGCCGTCGCCGCATAGTTGGCGGGGATCAGCCACAGCGCCAGAATTCCGAGGCCGAACAGGAGGGCGGCCAGCAAGGCGATCTGCTTGACGTTGCGGCGGAAGAACCGGCCCCAGCGCACGATCGACAACCGATCCTCTAGCGTCGGTCGCGGCGCGGCTACGGCATTCGGGCTGCCCCAAGAAGCGGACGCATCCCGCAGCGTCACAAACGCCCTGTCGCGGCCTGTGGGTAGAACTGACACCTACAAACGCTCCAACTCGCACCGACCCTTGGCGAGATATATCCGCAACGTAAAGATGTACAGTTAATCGCGGGTTACTTCGCGGATATCGTTGGTTAATAGATGGTTGATATCGGCGGGGAGCCTCGATCGACGAATTGATAGTACGTCGATTAACCGCATCCCTCGGAACTCGCGTCAGTGTCGCGATCAGCACTGTCCAGCTGAAGTCTCGAACGTTACACTTTTTGTTAACCCGGCATCGGCCCCCTGCCCCGAGTTCCTGTTTCGCGAGATGTCTGTAATGAACGTCGAGGCTATCCGATCGGCCGGCCCTGATGCGGCAGATCGGCCACAGAACGCATCCGGCCGCCGCCTCGCTCGCGCGGCGGCACCGGCGACGCGCGTCCTGTTGATTCAAACCCAGGCGGAGAACGCGGGGGCGCAGGAAATCTCGCGGCTGGTCGGCGCCGGGCTCGCGGCGCGCGGCTACGACGTCCACAACCTGTTCTTCTTCCGCGCCTCGCGCTCGTTCGATCAGCCGCCAAACACCGTGTATTCCGCGTCGCGCCGGCCCGGCAATCCGCTCAGCTTCGCGCGCTTTTTGCTGACGCTCGGCCGCGACATCAGACGCACCCGGCCCGACGTCATTCTCACCTTTCAGCATTACGGCAACACGATCGGCGGCGCCGTGGCGCGGCTGGCCCATCGTGCGCCGGTGATCGCCAATCAGGTTTCGGCCAAGGCCACCATGGCGGGCTGGTTGCGCGCGCTCGACCGGCTGATGGGCCGTCTCGGCGTGTTCGACTGCATCACGGTGAATTCCGACGAGATGCTGCGCGACACGGCGAATTACCCGGCGTCCTATCGCAAGCGGCAGCGCCATGTTCCGCACGGTTTCGACCAGAAGCACTCGACGCTGACCAAAGACGAGGCACGGCAGCTGTTCGGCCTGGCGGTCGGCCGCGTCGTGCTCGGTTGCGCGGCGCGGTTGCATCCCCTCAAGCAGCTCGACGCCGCGATCCGCGTGCTGCCCGATCATCCGAGTTGGACGTTGGCGCTCGCCGGCCAGGGCCCCGACGAAGCGCGGCTGCGCCAGCTCGCAACCGAACTCGGCGTGGCCGATCGCGTGACCTTCATCGGCGAGATCTCGCCCGACGAGGTCGCGAGCTTTCTGGCCGCGCTCGACGTCTTCGTGTTTCCGTCGCTGGCCGAGACCTTCGGCCTTGCCGCCGTCGAGGCCGCCCATGCGGGCGTGCCGGTGATCGCCAACGATCTGCCGGTGCTGCGCGAAGTGCTGGCCGAAGGCGAAGCTCCCGCGGCGCTGTTCGTCGATGCCGCCGATACGGCAGCGCTCAGCGGCGCGATCACGCGTGTGCTCGAAGAGCCGCGTCTGGCCGAACAGCTCCGGCACAGCGGGCAGAGTCTCAAGGGACGCTACTCGGTCGATGCGATGGTCGACGCCTACGTGGAACTGATCGAGCAGGCCCGGCGCAATGCGACGAGGAGCCGGGCATGATCGTCGAGCTACGTCTCGATCACCAGCGACCGCGCCGCTGGATCAGGCAGCTGATCGCCTCGCTCGAAGCCGAGAGCCACAAGGTTCAGCTCGTCTGGATCGACACGGACGCGAAGCGGCCTGCTGGGCTTGACGCGCTGCTCGAACTAGAGCGCCTGCTGCTGCGCCGCGGCCGCCGCAACGGCGCCGACCGGGATGCCGGACTGCTCGCGGCACCGCGCGGCGATGCCGAGCCGGCCGACCTCATCATCGATTTCACGACCGCTCCGCACACCGCCGCGCCTACCGCTCTGCATTATCTGCGGCCGTTGTACGACGGCGTCGCCGGTGAGGATGCGGCGCTGGCGGCGATCCTGGCCGGCGGTCTGCCCGAGATCGCGATCCGCGACGAGATCAGCGGCGCCATTCTGCGCGCCGGTCAACCGTCCAGCGAAGTCGCCGACGGCCTCGGCGGCGCGCTCGACAGCGTGATGTTCCGCACCGGCACTCTGCTCCGCGCCGCCATTCGATCGGGCCCGCAGCCATCTGCGCTGTCGCCGCTGACACCCAACGAAGGGGTTTCAGATTGGCCGGCCGGTTTCGTGCTCCGCGGTCTTGCCAAGTCTATCGCGCTGCGCATCTACCGGCTGTGCTGCTACTCGCCGCATTGGCGCATCGGCTGGCGCTACACTGACGACGCCGGCATCTGGGCGTCGGGCGACTTATCTGGCCCCGACTGGCATTCGTTGCCGAGCCCCGGCCATCGCTTCTTCGCCGATCCCTTCCCGGTGACCTGGAAGGGCCGCACCTTCGTGTTTTTCGAAGACCTCGATCACCGCGTCGGCAAAGGCACGATCTCGGCGATCGAATTCGGCGAGAGCGGCCCGATCGGCCCGGTGGTGCCGGTGCTCGAGGAGCCCTGGCACCTGTCCTATCCGTTCCTGATCGTCCACAACGACGAACTGTGGATGATCCCGGAGAGCAGCGCACAATGCGAGGTCAATATCTATCGCTGCGTTTCCTTCCCGGATCGCTGGGAGCGTCACGCGACGTTACTATCGGGCGTCGAGTTCGCCGATGCCACCATCATTCAACACGACGGTCGCACCTACATGTTCGGTTCCAGCCGCGACGGCGGCGGTGGATATTCGGACACGCTGTCGATTTATCACGCGCCCGATCTGTTCGGCCCCTGGTCTCCGCACGAACGCAATCCGGTGCTGCTCGACCGCGCCAGCGCGCGCCCCGCCGGTTACTTCGTGCACAATGGCGGTCGGTTGTGGCGGCCGGTGCAGGACTGCACCAATGCTTATGGCGGCGCGCTCGGACTCGCCGAAGTGACGGCGCTGTCACCCAGCACATTCGCTCAGACGGTTCATCACAGCATCGGCCCGGGACCGCGGTGGCCCGGGCGCAAGCTGCACACACTGAACCGATGCGGGCGCCTGGAACTGATCGACGGCACCTCGATCCAGCCCAAACTGGCGCTGCTGCGGCGGGACGATCAGGCGCCGGAGCCGGCGAAGCCCGTCAGCGCAATCGTCGCAACAGCCACGCCAACACCCAGCCGGCGGTCAGGCCGCTGACGCCGCCGACGATCTTGACCGCAGCATCGAACACACGCCCGTGCCTGGTGGCTTCGAGAAGCTGCAACGATTCGAAGGTGACCGCAGCCCCGATGATGAGAATGGCAGAGGCCCACAAATATCGCGGATATCCGGCCGCAAACAGCGCGCCGGCCAGCGCGAACGCGGTGAAGCGCTCGACCGACGGCGAGAACGACGTCGTCGGCCGCCAGCCGATCGGCGCCAGCGTGGCAAAGGCGATGCCCGCAAGGCACAGCCAGGCCGCCACGCGCAGCACAGTGCGAAGGCGGATCTCTATGGGAGCCTCGGCCGTCACTGTTCCGCCAGATCCAAGCTGGTTAACGAATTTAAGCAAATTGTCGGAATTCTCCCGCAACCCTCGCCCACCGTCTTTACCGTCATCGTCAATTCTCATGCCGAACTCGCTCAATCCAACGTTGAAAGGGGGTAGTTTGTCGACGGCCCTTCCGCATGAAGGATATGGCGCCGGCAGATCAATTCCTGGCGGGACCGATGCCGCGAAATCGATGACGCCGCGGCAGTATCGCCCGGGCAAGGTTGAGTGAAAGTGAAGTTCGCACCTGCCATCGACAAGTTGATCGGCCTTCGCCACGACCTCGCGGTGCGCACCGTGTCCGGTGCGTTCGTGCTGCGGGTGATGGTCGCCGTGCTGAATCTCGCGCTCGTCACCATCGCGGCACGGACGATGAGCCAGCACGATTTCGGCACCTATTCGATCCTGTACAGCGCCGCCGGTCTGCTCAGCGTCATCGCCACGGTCGGCCAGCAGATCTTCATCAGCCGGTCCTGGAGCGAATTCTGCGCGGCCGGCAACGCCGGCACGCTCAAGGGCGCGATGCTGTTCACCGTGTTCGCGAGCCTGACCGGCGTGACGGTGGTGAGCATTCCGTTCTTCGTCTGGTTCGCGAACGAGCACGACGTGGTGCTGGCGCTGGCGGCGACGCTGTATCTCGGCTGGTTCTCGCTGATGCTGATCTCGTCGCATATTACGCGCAGCGCCATCGGCGTCACGCTGGGCGACGGCGTCACTTATCTGCTGATGGCGGTCTGTCCGATTGTCTATCTGTTGATCTGCCTGGTGACCGGCTCGGCCGTCTCGTTGTCCGGCCTCTTCATGGTGCTCGCGGCAGCGGCAGCCGGCCTGGTGATCCTGCATCTGGTTTTGATGCGGCGCCGGGTATCCGAGCAGTTCCCGCATTTCGCGACAGCGCGCGCGACGTTCGATCTGCGCACCTGGACGGTGCGGTCCGGCAAGCTGTGGCTGTCGGCCAGTCTCGAGGCGGCCAATCAATATGCCGACGTCGTGCTGATCGGCTATCTGATGAGCCCGACGATCGCTGGTGCGTATTTCGTCACCACCCGTATCGCCAACGCGTTCTCGACCGCGACCTCGGCGATTTACATCTTCTCGACCCGGCATATTCCGGATCTGTACTACAACCGGCGTTATCGCGAACTCGGCAAGCTGCTCGACTCCGTCGCCCTGGTGACGCTCGCTGTCGTCGGCGGCGGCCTTGCCGCGGTGATCGGCGGCGGCCATTGGATCCTGTACGCGTTCAATCCGGACTACGTGTCGTATTTCGGCTCGCTTGCGTTGTTGACGACCGGAACGGCGGCGGTCGCGGCGGCCGGCCCGTCGGGTTCGATCCTGATGCTCACCGGCCACGAGGGTCGCTATCTCGCCATCGTCGGCGGCACCGCGCTGATGCGCGCCCTCGGCTTCCTGGCGCTGGTGCCGATGTTCGGCGTCGCCGGCGCAGTGGCGGCCACCACGGTGTCGTTCATGACGCTGGCGCTGCTTCTGCGCAACAACGCCAAGTCGCTGACCGGAATCGACGGCTCGGTGCTCCGGCTGCTGGCCCGGCACCGCCACCGCGACATCTCGCAAGCGGCGGAGTAATCTGCGGCGATCGCTGAAGCGCCTGCAACGCGCACATCCTCATGGTGAGGAGGCGCGAAGCGCCGTCTCGAACCATGCGCCACGAACGCCCGTAGCATCATCCTTCGAGACGCCACGGCTTCGCCCTGCGGGCGATGCCGCGGCTCCTCAGGATGAGGATTCAGTGCTTTTGGAGAGGTCAAACCGCATCAAGCAATGAAGCGTTACCGACCGCGTTATCAGTCCCGCGCCAGCGCGGCGACCCAGTTGCCGAACAGTGCGGCAGCCGAGGACTCGATCGCTGCGGCGAGGCCGGCACGGAGCGACAGTCGCGGCAGTTTCGCGATCATCTCCGGCGCCCGGCGCGCCTGCGCGGCGGCGCGGAACGTCATCAGGTTGCGCTCGGTAGCTGCGCAGAAATAGTCCAGCGGCACGTCCGGAAACTCGGCCTGCTCGCCGGTCAGATAGCGGCCGACATCGCGAAGATATTCGCGCTGCAGCGTCGTCGCGTCGTACTCCGGGTGGCCCTGCAGAAACACGAAGCGGCTGTTGCCCTCGCGCACGAAGATATCGACGCCGGCGCCCGAGCTCGTCAGCACCTGATAGCCGCTCCGCGTCAGATCCTCGCAGGCGAGATCGTTGTAGCGCGAATGCGGCACCGTCACCCGGTCCGACAGACCGTTCAGCAGCGGGTCGTCGCTCAGCCGCAGACCTTCATAAACGCCGGAGCATTTGTAAGGCAGCCGCCGCCGCGCGATGCCGCTCCGATGCAGCACGACGGCATGTGCGGCGAGGCACGACCAGATCGTCGAGCGCGTGTTGGACTCGGCCCAATCGATCAGCGCCGTCATGTCGCGCCAATACGGCTCGTCGCGCAGATCGGCGGTGCGCGGCTCGGCACCTGTGACGATCAGCCCGTCGAGCTTCAGGCGATCGAGGTCGGCGATGTCGGTGTAAAGACTGTCGATGCGATGGCGGGCAGCCGGCGACCGGACGATCGACGGCAGCGCCAGGCAATGCAGCCGCACGCGCCGGCCACCCGAGCCGGCGTCCAGCAGCCGGGCAAACTGCCGCTCGGTGGCGCGCAGCGCTGCGTCCGACATGTTGTTGACCAGGCCGATCTCGATGACCGGAGCATCACCACCGGCCCGCGCGTCGCCGTCCTCGAAGCCGAGCGGCGCCAGCTCGGGGCTGGCGATCGATCCGGACTTGTCGAACAGCAGGGTCATGCGCGGCAGCTACTCCGCAGCCTGCAGGCGCGCCGGCGCGCCGGTGGCGCGCGACAGCGCCTGATCGAGATCCTCGATGATGTCGTCGATGTGCTCGATGCCGATCGACAGCCTGATCGTCTCCGGCAGCACGCCGGCGTGGCGCTGCTGCTCGGCCGTCATCTGGCGGTGCGTAGTCGAAGCCGGATGGCAGGCCAGCGACTTGGCGTCGCCGATATTGACCAGCCGGGTGATGAGATTGAGCGAATCGTAGAAGCTCTTGCCGGCTTCCATGCCGCCCTTGATGCCGAAGGTGAACAGCGACGACGCACGCCCACGCAGATACTTCTGCACCAACGCATAGTACGGACTATCCGGGAAGCCGGCGTAGTTGACCCAGGCGACGCGCGGATCGTCCTTGAGGAATTCGGCGACCTTGCGGGCGTTGTCGACGTGACGCTCCATTCGCAGCGCCACGGTCTCGATGCCCTGCAGCAGCAGGAAGGCGTTGAACGGCGACAGCACCGCACCCATGGTACGCTGATAGATGCTGCGGGCGCGCTCGATATAGGCGGTCGGCCCGAACCGCTCCGCATAGACCATGCCGTGATAAGAGTGATCCGGCTCGTTGAACGCCGGGAAGCGCTGCTTGTGCTTCGACCAGTCGAACCGGCCGCTATCGACGATGGCGCCGCCGAGCGTCGTGCCGTGGCCGCCGAGGAATTTGGTGAGCGAGTGCACGACGATGTCGGCGCCGTAGTCGATCGGCTTGAACAGGATCGGCGTCGCCACCGTGTTGTCGACGATCAGCGGCACCCCATGGCGATGCGCGACCGCAGCGATTGCCTCGATATCGCAGACATTGCCGGCCGGATTGCCGATGGTTTCGCAGAACACCGCCCGGGTATCGGCGTCGATCAGCTTCTCGATCGCCTCGGCGCTGTCGTTCTCGGCGAAGCGGCCGTGAATACCCTGACGCGGCAGGATGTGGGACAAGAGCGTATGCGTGGTGCCGTAGAGCTGCGGCACCGAAACGATGTTGCCGCCGTGATCGGCGACGTTGACGAAGGAGAAATGCAGCGCCGACTGGCCGGTCGCGACCGCCAGCGCACCAACGCCACCCTCGAGATCGGCGATGCGCTTTTCGAGCACCGCGGTCGTCGGATTTGAAATCCTAGAGTAGCGATAGCCCTCGGTCTCGAGATTGAACAACGCGGCGCCGTGATCGGCGCTGTCGAACGCGTATGCCGCCGTCTGATAGATCGGCACCGCGACCGCCTTGGTGGTCGGATCTGGGTCGTAGCCGGCATGAATGGCAATCGTTTCGTTGCGCATCGGCTCACCTCGCACGCGACATCCCGTCGCCTCGCGCTGTGCAAACGGCACGCAATGACGGGTCATCATCCTTGCTAGAGGCGAGAGGTTTAATCGACAACAAATTTCCGGAAAGACGACAAACTAACCCTAATTTGCGCTGATCAATTGATTACAATTTGAATCGAATTTTCCAGGTTGCGCGTTCGTTTACCTTGAGAACGCTTATTCGGTGCGGCTTCGCGCCGATCGCCGCGATACGCACTTGGCATTTACTTCAGTTGCGCTGAAATTGCCGACGAACCCGTTGGGACCTCGTTGATGAACATGCAGCTCAAAACCGCCACCGACAGCACAGCGGCGCGGCCCTCGGTCGCGAAAAGCTGGCTGAAGGCGATCGAGCTGACGGCGCGGATCGACACCGAGCCGCATCGACTGTTGTCCGACGTCGTCGCCGAGCGGGCACAGATGACGCCGGACGCAGCGGCGGTCCTGTCCGACCATGGCACGTTCAGCTATCGGCAATTCGCCGAGCGGATCAATCGCTACGCGGCCTGGACGCTGGCACAGGGCATCGCCCCCGGCGACACGGTCGCGCTGCTGATGCCCAACCAGCCCGATTATCTGGCCGCCTGGCTCGGCATCACCAAGGTCGGCTGCGTTGCCGCGCTGATCAACACCAATCTGGTCGGCGCCGCACTGGCGCACTGCCTCGACGTCGCGCAGCCGAAACACATCATCGTCTCGGCCGAGCTGAAGCCGGCGTTCGACGGCGCGCGGCCGCATCTGAAATCATCGCCGCGACTGTGGCTGCACGGCGATAGCAACGATGAGTCGTCGATTGAAGCGGCTCTCACCTCCGCGCCGATCGCGGAACACGAACGCAAAGTTAGCGTCGATGATCTCGCGCTGCTGATCTACACCTCCGGCACCACCGGCCTGCCCAAGGCGGCGCGGGTCAGTCATCGCCGGGTGATGAGCTGGGCCGGCTGGTTCGCCGGCCTCACCGGCGCGACGCCGGACGACCGCATGTACAACTGCCTGCCGCTGTATCACAGCGTCGGCGGCGTGGTGGCGACCGGCAGCATGCTGTTCGCCGGCGGCTCGGTCGTGATCGCCGAGAAATTTTCAGCGCGGCGGTTCTGGGACGACATCGTCCGTCACGACTGCACACTGTTCCAATATATCGGCGAGCTGTGCCGCTATCTGCTCCAGGCGCCGACCTCGGCGCTGGAGACGCAGCACCGCTTGCGCCTCGCCTGCGGCAACGGCCTGCGCGGCGACGTCTGGGAAGCCTTCCAGCAGCGTTTCGCTATTCCGCGCATCCTCGAGTTCTACGCCTCCACCGAGGGTAATTTCTCGCTGTACAATGTCGAGGGCGAGCCCGGTGCGATTGGACGTATCCCGTCCTTTCTGGCGCATCGTTTTCCCGCCGCGATCGTCAAATTCGATCAGGACAGCGGCCTGCCGCTGCGCGGCGACGACGGTCTGTGCATCCGCTGCGCGCGCGGCGAGGCAGGCGAAGCCATCGGGCGCATCGGCGAAGCCGAGCGCGGCGGCGGCCGGTTCGAGGGCTACACCAGCGATGCCGAGAGCGACAAGAAGGTGCTGCGCGACGTGTTTGCCAAGGGTGACGCCTGGTTCCGCACCGGCGACCTGATGATCCTTGATACGAAGGGTTTCTTCCGTTTCGTCGATCGCATCGGCGACACCTATCGCTGGAAGGGCGAGAACGTCGCGGCGAGCGAAGTCACCGAAGTGATCGGTTCGGCGCCTGGCGTGATCGACGCCAGCGTCTACGGCGTCGAGGTGCCGCATCAGGACGGCCGCGCCGGCATGGCGGCGATCGTGGTGGCGGACGATTTCGATCTCGATGCGTTGTATCAGCATATCGCGGCAGCGCTGCCGGCCTACGCACGGCCGCTGTTCATCCGCATCCGCGTAGCGCTCGATCTCACCGGCACGTTCAAGCAGGCCAAGCAGGATCTCGTGCGCGAGGGCTTCGATCCGCGCCGCATCACCGAACCCTTGTACGTCGCCGACGCCGCCGTCGGCCGCTATGCGGCGCTCGACGCCGAACTTTACGATCGCATCGCCAACGCAGAGGTGAGAGTCTGATGTCCCAGCACGTGCTCGATGCTCCCGCTTTGGCCGACGATGCGCCGACGGCGCGCAGCCGCGTTCCGGCGCCTGCGCCGGTCAGCTATTCGCAGACCTGGACCTTCTTCGAGGGCCGATGGCACGACGGCAACGTGCCGATCATGGGCCCGCGCACCCACGCGGCCTGGCTCGGCTCGATGGTGTTCGACGGCGCCCGCGCTTTCGAGGGCGTTACGCCCGATCTCGACAAGCATATCGCGCGGGTCAACTGGTCGGCGACCAACTTCAAGCTCAAGCCGCTGCTCGACGCCGCGATGTGGCAGGAGCTGATCGCCGACGGGTTGAAGCGCTTCGACCGCAATGCCGAACTCTACATCCGGCCGATGTACTGGGCGCAGAACGGCGCCGGCGGCGGCGTGCTGTTCGATCCCGAGACGACGAACTGGTGCCTGTGCATCTATGAAGCGCCGATGCCGAAGCCGACCGGACTCTCGATCACGCTGTCGCCGTTTCGCAAGCCGGGCGCGGATTGCGCCGTGGTCGACGCCAAGGCCGGCTGCCTCTACCCGAACAATTCGCGCGCGATGATCGAGGCGCAAAGCCGCGGCTTCGCCAATTGCCTGATGCGCGACCAGACCGACCTGATCGCCGAGCTCGGAAACTCCAACATCTTCATGGCGCGCGACGGCGTCGTCTACACACCGGCGGCGAACGGGACTTTCCTCAACGGCGTCACCCGCCAGCGCGTCATCGCGCTACTGCGCAGCGACGGCGTCGATGTCGTCGAAGCCGCGCTGCGCTACGAAGACTTCGCCACCGCCGACGAAATCTTCGCCAGCGGCAACTTCGCCAAGGTCCAACCGATCACCCGCATCGACAGCCGCACGCTGCAGCCGGGGCCGATCTATACGAAGGCGCGAAAGCTGTATTGGGAATTCGCGCATAGTTGAGGTGGCGAGCCACGCCCTTACCCCGTCATTGCGAGCGTAGCGAAGCAATCCAGCTCAGTGCACTGAGCTGGATTGCTTCGTCGCTTCGCTCCTCGCAATGACGAGGCTATCTGTTCGCTAAAGCTACACACACCGTCATTCCGGGGCGCGCCGCAGGCGCGAACCCGGAATCTCGATCTGTTGCGCACGTCGGGGCAACACAACTTCTGGATTCCGGGTTCGCTCGCTACGCGAGCGCCCCGGAATGACGTGGCAGAGGCAGCGTGCCTGAAGCCTTCACGGCGCCATCAGCTCACGCCTTCTCCAGCGCCGCCTTCTTGATGCCCGACAGCGTCGCGCCGGGCAGGATGGCGTCGGGGTCGATCTTGAGGTGGATGATGGACGGCATCCCCGACGCGCGCGCCGCGGCAAAGGCCTCCGCGAAATCTGCCGTCTTTTCCACCGTCGCACCGAAGCCGCCGAACGCACGCGCATACGCGGCAAAGTCGGGGTTGTGCAGTTCGGTCGCCGAGACGCGGCCGGGGAATTCGCGCTCCTGGTGCATCCGAATGGTGCCGTACATGCCGTTGTCGGCGATCGCCACGACGATCGGGAGCTTGTACTGCACGGCGATCGCGAATTCCTGGCCGCTCATCAGGAAGTCGCCGTCGCCGTTGACCGACAGCACCAGACGCTCCGGATGCAGCCGCTGCATCGCGATCGCGGCCGGCATGCCGTAGCCCATCGACGCCGAGGTCGGGGCGATGTGGGTCATGTAATTGCGGAACCTATAGAAGCGGTGGATCCACGACGCGTAGTTGCCGGCGCCGTTGCACAGGATGGTGTCGGCCGGCGCGTTGTCGCGCAGCCAGGTCATCACCTCCCCGAGATTGACGTCGCCGGGCTGCGGCGTCGCCGTTTCGGTCCAGGCCAGATACTCGGCATGCGCGGCCTCGGCAGCGGCGCGCCACTCCGCGCTCGGCGCGATGTCGAGCTTCGACAAAGCGGCAATGAAGCGGATCGGTGAGGCATGGATCGCCAATTCGGGGCGATAGACGCGGCCGAGTTCCTCGGCGCCCGGATGCACATGGACGAACTTGACCTGCGGCGCCGGACTGTCGAGCAGCTTGTATCCCTGCGATGGGATCTCGCCGAGCCGGCCGCCGATCATCACGATCAAATCGGCCGACTTGAAGCGCGCGACGAGCTTGGGGTTGGGACCGAGGCCGAGATCGCCGGCGTAGCAGGGATGCAGCGGATCAAACATTGTGCCGCGGCGATAGGATGTCGCGATCGGTAGGCCCGTCCGCGTCGCAAACTCTTCAATCTGTTCACGTGCCGCGGGATTCCAGCGACTGCCGCCGAGCACGAGCAGCGGCCGCTCCGCCGCCGCCAGCAACGCGGCGAGTTCGGTCATCTCTTCTGCGCCCGGCGAGGTCTCGACCTGCGTGAACGCCGGCGCATTCACCGCGCTGCTACGCTCGCTCAGCACGTCCTTCGGCAGCGCGATCACCACCGGGCCGGGTCGGCCCGAGGTCGCAGTGAAAAACGCGCGCGACACCATCTCGGTGACGCGGTCGGCGTCGTCCAGCTCGGTGGTCCACTTGGTCATGCTGCCGAACACGGCGCGATAATCGAGTTCCTGGAACGCTTCACGTTCACGCACGCTGCGCTCGACCTGACCGACGAACATGATCAGCGGCGTCGAATCCTGCCGCGCCACATGAATGCCGGCCGATGCGTTAGTGGCGCCGGGGCCACGGGTGACGAAGCAGATGCCCGGCTTGCCGGTCGCCTTGCCGATCGCCTCGGCCATCATCGCGGCACCGCCTTCGTGGCGGCACACCGTGACGGTGATCGGCGACGCCTTGAGCGCATCGAGCACCGGCAGAAAGCTCTCACCGGGAACGCAGAACACGTGCTCGACCCCGTTGATCACCAGTTGATCGACCAGTGCCTGCGCGGCGGTGCGGCTCGTCAGCGGCTTGTGCATGCGCTTCCTCGTTGATTGTTGCTTGTGGTGTGACTACGGCCCGTAGAGCACGAGTTCTGTCTCGGTGAGATCGGCCAGCCGCGGCGGATGCGGGCCCTTGAAGTACTTGCGGCCGCGGCTGGCGCTGTAGAAACCGACCAGACCATCGATCGGGCCGTTGGAATCGACGATCACCATCGGCATCGCCCGGCGCAGCAGGGCCCGGCCGAGTGCGCCGGCACAGCGCACGAACGAGCCGATGTCGCGGCTATAGACCAGCTGCATGGCCGGGAACGGGAAGCGGCCGTGCCTCACCCGCTTGGGTACGAAGATGAACGGCTCGACCTGATCGCCGATCCGGCACACCAGCGACAGGCAGCCGTAGTCGGCGTGGCTCTTCAGCAGGTCTAGATCGGCGGTGGGCAGCCCCGCGATCTCCGACGTCGCGGCGGTGACGCGTTCGACCCGCGCCGGCGCCGCGCTGCGCGACAGCCACGGCAGCGCGAAGTACATGCCGCTGCAATAGCGCTTGAAGCCTTGCGCCTCGATGATCGGCCAGGTGTTGGCCGCCGGCGAAATGTTGACGTAAGTGACGTGCTTGTTCTTCTGCGCCATGCTGGTCAGCAGCGTCGCGTAGTTGCGAAATTCCGGCTCGACGTACCAGCTCGACACATTGCAGCGCAGGAACGCTTCGCCGTCCTCGACATGCTCGGCATAGAGCAACAGCAGGACGCCGACCAGCGCCTGTTCGCTTTCGAGCAGATAGCCGTAGCGCGGATAGCCCTCGGGAATATCGCGCTCACCTTGCCGTGCGAGGCCGCGCAACCAGTAGTCGCGCGAGCGCCCGTGAAAGCCACGGCACAGCAGCTCCGCGACGGCCGCGATATCGGCTTCCGCGATCGCGCGACATCTCACCTTCGGCGTCACCTTGGAGGCGTTCATCGACGTTTACCAACTGGCCTGAAAACACCGGTAAGCGCATAGATTCAATTCATCTTTGCGCCATATGTTGTCTCACGGATCGAGCAGGAAGGCGAAACAACGATGTCTGTACGGTTAACAATCACCACGATGATGCAGGAGATCGCAGCCGAGCAAAATCGCAAGCTGCCAGCGCTGACTGACGACCTCGTACTCCACGAATCCGGTTTCGACTCGTTGTGCTTCGCCATCCTGGTCGCGCGGCTGGAAGATCAGCTCGGCACCGATCCGTTCACCGCATCGGACGACGCCGTGTTCCCCGTCACCCTCGGTGATTTCATCAAGGCGTACGAGAATGTCCCCGCGTGAGATCGTCGCGCTCCGCGACTATCTCGGCGGCGGCCTGAGCGACCGCACGCTATCGGACGCGACGCAATCAGTTGCGATTGCCGAGCTTGTCACGGAACCGTGCTCGGCGAACGGCTACCGGACCTCGCCGGCCGCTCGGTGCTGCTGTCGATGGCGACGCAGCTGATCACCGGCGCGGCGATGATCGAGATCGACGCGTCGCCCCGGCAGATGCTGCTGTGCCCGCCCGACCTCGACATCAAGCACGCGCCGTCGCTGATCGCCGATGCCGGCATCGACGCCATCGTCACCGACGATCCGGCGCGTTGCAGGAAATTCGGCGTGCCGTTGATCGTCACCGCCGCGCTGCCGCTGCAGCCGGCGACGCCGGTCGAGCCGACCTGCACGACCAACTGGTTGATGCTGACCTCCGGCACCACCGGCCGGCCGAAGATCGTCGCCCACACGCTGGCAGCGCTGACCGGCGCCATCGTCGGCGATAATCCGACAGATAGCGCTGCGGCGCCACCGACCTGGGCGACGTTCTACGATATTCGCCGCTATGGCGGCCTGCAGATATTTCTGCGTGCCGTGCTGGGCGGCGCCTCCATGGTGCTGTCGTCTCCGGGCGAAGCCATCGCCGACCATCTGGCGCGGCTCGCCGCGCGCGGCGTCACGCATATTTCCGGCACACCGTCGCATTGGCGCAAGGCGCTGATGAGCGCGGCGATCAATCAATTCCGCCCGAACTACGTACGGCTGTCCGGCGAGATCGCCGACCAGGCCGTGCTCGACAGCCTGCGCAAGGCGTTTCCACATGCCTCGATCGGCCACGCCTATGCGTCGACCGAGGCCGGCGTCGGATTCGCCGTCAACGACGGCCGCGAGGGCTTTCCCGCCAGCCTGATCGGCAAATCGCCGAACGGCGTCGAGATGAAAGTCGTGGACGGCTCGCTGCGCATCAAATCGAGCCGCGCGGCGCACACCTATATCGGCGCCGCCGCGCCGGCGCTGACCGATGCCGACGGCTTCGTCGACACCGGCGACATGGTCGAGCTGCGCGACGATCGTTACTACTTCGTCGGCCGCCGCGACGGCATCATCAATGTCGGCGGCCTCAAGGTGCATCCCGAGGAAGTCGAAGCGGTGATCAACCGGCATCCGTCGGTTCGGATGTCGCGCATCCGCGCTCGCAAGAGCCCGATCACCGGCGCGCTGGTGGTGGCGGACGTGATGCTCGCCAGCGTGTCAGACGCCGGCCGCACTGGCGAGATCCGCGAAGCCATCATGGCGGATTGCAAGCGCTCGCTGCCGCCGCACAAGCTGCCGGTGATGATCAACTTCGTCGATAAGCTGGACGTCACCGCCTCCGGGAAGCTGGCGCGTCATGCGTAAAGTCATCGTCACCGGCGGTAGCCGCGGCATCGGCCTCGCCATCGCCCGGCGCCTCGCAGCCTCGGGCTACGGCGTCGTCGCGGTGGCGCGGCGCGAGAGCGACGAACTCAAACGCGCGGCCGAGGCTGCACAGGACGACGCCGGCGCGATCGACTTCGCCGCATTCGATCTCGGCGACATCGACGGCCTCGCCGACTTCGCCAAATCGCTGCGCAAGCAGTTCGGCTCGATCTGGGGGCTGGTCAACAACGCCGGCATCGGCACCGAGGGCGTGCTGGCGACAATGCACAACAGCCAGATCGAAACGCTGCTGCGCATCAACGTGACGTCGCCGATCGTACTGACCAAGTACATCGTTCGCCAGATGATGGCGGACGGCGGCGGCCGGGTCATCAACATGTCGTCGATCATCGGCTCGACCGGTTACAACGGCCTGTCGGTCTACGGCGCCACCAAGGCGGCGGCGCTCGGCTTCACCCGCTCGCTGGCGCGCGAGGTCGGCCGGCTCAACATCACCGTCAACGCCATCGCGCCGGGCTTCATCGACACCGAACTGACCTCGGGCCTCGCCGGCGAAGGCCGCGACAAGATCGCGAACCGCAGTGCCTACAATATCGCCACGCCGCTGCTCATCGGCTGGCTGTGCACTGAACCATGGCCGCCCTGGTACGACGCCATGGTGCTGATGTTTCAACGCGAGGTGGCGCAGCGGATCGTCGCGCGCGAGGACGACGATGCCTACGGCCGGCTGGCGGTGCTGTCGAACTGGCGCGCCGAGACGCAGATGCTGTTCGACATCGCACCGTCGGCCTTCGTGCCGCCGCCGAAGGTGACCTCGTCAGTGGTACGGCTCGTGCCGCGCGCAAATCCGTTGGCGTGTGATCGCAGCGCGCTCGAACAGGTCGCCGCGGCGGCGTTCGGGCAGCGCAGGAAGATGCTGCGGCAGAGCCTGAAATCGCTCGGCGTCGATCCGGCGCGGCTCGCAGCCGCGGCCGGCATCGATCCGGCGCGGCGCGCCGAGACGGTGCCGGTGGCGGGCTTTGTTGCCATGGCCAATGAATTGATCGATATACGGAACACAACAACAATCGCCTGGAAGGGAGAGCCCGCCATGACGCAGATGCGTCGCCAGTCTCTGGTCAAGTTCGA
>NZ_BADD01000647.1 GCF_000333455.1 Rhodopseudomonas sp. B29 | reverse complement strand
CTTCGTCGTGATGATCAAGTCGCTGCAGTACAGCTATCTGTTCGGGCTGCTGCCGGCGCTGATGATGGGCGCGATCGACGAGATCTTCTGTCACATCCGCCCGATCGGGCCGTGGCTGCGGCTAGTGATCGTCGGACTGATCGGCTTCGTCGCCACGGCGTTCCTTTACGGCAACCGCGGTGCCGACGCCGGCGTGCTGCAATTCGTGCTGTACGGACTCGTCGGCCTGGTGCCGGCGATTCTGTCGTCCTGGCTGTCGCACAAATACGCCGATCCGGTCGAGCCGCAGGCGGACAAGAAGGCGGCGGCGTAAACGCAAAACGCCGTCATGCGTGCGCTTGACCCGCCTGCGCGGCCGAAGCCGCTCCGGCGTGGCGAAGGCCCGCGCATCCATCATTAACAAAGTGTCTTCGAATGATGGATTGCCGGGTCAAACCCGGCAATGACGCCTTGGAAGCCTCAGCCGCGCGCCGCGGCCTCGCTCCAGCCGCTGAGGCCTTCGATGGCGTTGTCCTGCAGGGCGGCGTCGAGCTTGTCGCGCAGTTCGGCGTAGCGCTCCTTGGCGGCGGCTACGGCGGTGCTGGTCATGCCGCTGTCACGCGCCTGGACCTTGGGGCTCAGACGCAGGAATTCCTCGGTCTCCGCGGCGGTGAGTCCAGCGATCACGGTGCCGCCGTGACCGTCCTTGGTCAGCGCCCGGATCTGCTCGAGCCATTGTTTGGAGGGCCGGCTCCTGCTTCAAGAGCGCGGCGATGGTCTGTTCAAGGGTGTGAGGCATGGGGCTGTTCCGCTTCCCGTCGATGGACTCTCTGCCACCTGTCGCCTCGCTAGACGACTGACGGGTGCGACCGCATTGTGCAGGATCAATTGCTGCGGTGCCCAAGTGTGTGTTTGACCGGCGCGTAGTTATCGAAATACCAGTACGCGCCGGTCAGACGATCATCTCCACTGTTTTTCCTCGACGGTCCACTGGTCACCGGGTAAGCGGCCCGGCTTGAGAAAGGCGTCGACCACGTTAGCGAGCACGCGTGCGGCCGAGTTGTCGAAGCCATTGGCGGGCAGCGCCTGGCCGAAGCCGATCGACCCGGTGGAGAACACCGCGCCGTCGTTTGGCGCGGTGAAATAGGTGATATCGCCGCGGATGCGATAGTCGAGCGAGCCGGTGAGGCCCGCATAGGCGTAGAGCAATTCCTCGGTCACCAGCACGTAGTTGTCGGAATGGCCGCCCGATGAGGCGATGATCTTGGTGTGCGGCGGCGTGCCGAGCGACAGGTCGTAGCGATCGAGTTCGACGCCGGCGGCGCCGCCATAGGCAAGGCCGCAGTCGCCGATGATCTCGCCCTCGACGCCATCGGTGATCCAGGACACCGTGCGATGCCAGGCATCCGGCATCTTGCGATACGGCGTCGCGGTCTCGAAGCCTTCAGCGATGAAGCCGACGCCGGTCAGTTTCTGCGGTGCGCGGCCGCGGTTGCGCCACAGCCCGCTCTTCTCGCCGGTGGTCTGTAGATAATGCTCGCCGGGCCTCGCCGCCCAGGCGCGCATGCCGCTGTCTAGCTTGCGCACTTCCATGCAGGCTGGCACTTCCGGATCGAAACCCACCACCCAGTAATAGCCGTTGCCACCCATGTAGATCAGTCGGCCGCCGCCGGCGACGTAGTCCTCCTGCGCGTCGAGCATCTTCTCCGATACGTATTCGGGATGCGTGCCGCTCATCACGCACAGATACGGCTTCAGCAGTTCGACGCCCTCGCGGTCGAGGTCTTCGTCGGTGATGAAGTCGCAGTCGTAGCCCATGTGGTCGATCCAGGCGACGACCGACAGGTCGGCCGGGAACTGCCAGGTGATGTTCATGCTCGACATGCGATATTTCGGCCGCATGTTGACGATCGGCCGCAGATACGACGAGAAACAGACGCCGGCGTCGTCTTCGTAGTGATCGTAGGTCGACAGGCCGTATTCGCGATGTTCGTAGGTCTCGACGTCGAGATCGGTGACCACCGGCGGCTGCCCGGTCATCGGCTGGATGATGTGGGCGTCGAAGCTCAGCGCTTCGTTGCCGTACGCTAGGTAGCTGGCGGTCGGCACCAGGAAGCACAGCTTGCCGCCCGGCTTGGCGGCGCGCACGACGAACACGATGTATTCTTCGGCGATGCCGGTGCCGGGTCCGATCCTCAGCCGTACCGCATAAATGCCGCTCTTCAGATCGGCCGGCACGGTGAAGGTCTTGGTCGGCTCCCAGCGGCAGTCGGTCACCGAGTCGCGGTGGAATTCGATGCCGCCGTATTGAGAAGGGTCGAGCCGGTAGCAATCGTCCTTGCCGTTCCAGTTCCAGCCCGTCATGCCGCGAACCGGATGGTTGAAGCCTTTGGCGTGCAGCCCGTGCGGGCCGACATCGGTGACGGTGTGTCCGACGCCGTGGGCACTGTAGCCCTTGGACGTGTCCCAGTAGGCGAGGATATCGGATGCGGGTGGCAGCCCGCCTTTGCAGCAATGGTCGAGCTCGGTGCGCGACAGCGCCCGGCTGCAGATCGCCGGGCGATCGATCTTCCCTGCGTAAAGGTCGTTGACGAACGCGCCGCGCAGCTTGTGCTCGTCGTGCGCGCCGGCGATCATGAACGGCACGTCGCCGCGGTTCTCGGGCGCAAAGCGGAAATGCTGCACCACGTGGCTGGCATAGTCGTGCGGCACCACCTTGCTGAGCAGCGAATTGTAGCGGTTGCCGACGCCTTCCTGATAAATTTCCGCGCGCCCGGTGGCGCGATCGTAGGACACGGCGACGAAGTACCACATCTTGGCGAGCAGCGGCAGTTCGGCGCAGACGTAGTCGACCTCCTTGCCGTTGCCGACCCAGAATTCGAGATGTCCGGCCGGGTTGATACCAAGCGCGTAGCCAACGTTGCGCAGAGCGTCCCAGCGGCCGAGAATGGTTTGCCGGTCGCCGTGACACGGCATCGTCGGCCAGATGAACGCCATCAGCGTCAGGCTGCCCGGCACTTCAAGCTTCCGCGCGGGATCATCGACCTTGAGATAGCTGCCGAGCTGGGTGAACTGCTTCTTCACGGCCCAGCGTCCATTGACGGCGCTGTCGAGTTCGACTTCGACATGGCCTGGGCCGGCCGGGCTGCTGTCGCCGTGGATCAGCCGGACGAGTTGCGCATCCGCCTCGGTGGCGCCATCGCAATTGACGTGGAACGTGATGTCTTCGCCCGGGCGAACGGAAATGCGATTGGCGTATCCGAAGATTTTCTGCTGGGCCATTTCTAGGTCTCTACAAGGTCTTTGACGTGGCGCAGGAAGGCGCCGTGGCGGGCCTCCTGCAGCGTGGCGAAGCGCTGGTCGCCGACGTAAGCCGGCTTCTGGCCGCGGCCGGCGAAGCGGATCAGCCGGAAGCTGCCGTCGGCCTCCACCTTCACTGCATATTGCTGATGAGGCGGCCGGCGTTCGCACCAGGCGAGCAGCCGCGCCAGCGGCTCGCTGACATGGCCGAGGTCGCCGCGCGCGTGCTCGGCGATCAGCTCGTCGCTCAGCACCGAACGCAGGTAGCTGCGGGTCATCCGGTCGAACAGATCGCGGACATGGACGTCCTGATTGGCCTCTGGGGCGATGTCGGTCTCGGTCATGGGCCGCCCTTTAGCTTTCCATCAGGTCGTGGACGCGCCGCACGAACACCGCGTGGTAGCCCTCATCCAGCGTGCTGTATTCGCGGTCGTCGACTAGTCGCGGCGACACGCCGCGCACGCCGGAGAAGGCAATGATCTTGTATGGCCCGTTTGGAGACGCGGCGTGCAGCGCGTATTTGTCCTCCATCTTGGCGCGGCGGAAATACAGCAGCACGCGTTCCAGAGCCTCGGAGTGCTGGCCGAGCGGCTGGCGGCGATGCTCTTCGATGATCTCCGGCGAGATCAGTCCCTTGAGGTAGTCGCGCTGCATCTTGTCGTAGCGGCGGAAATACAGCGTGTCCTTGTCGTCGATCTCGGTGGCTTCCTCGGGCAATGCCTCGCCGCCCTTTTCGGTGCGGGTCGAGCGCCATTCGCCGCGCTTCTTGGCGCGCCAAGCGTTGAACTGCTTGCGGATGCCGAAATAGCCGTTGTTGAGGAACAGCACGGCGCCGAGCATCAGCCCGCCGATGATCAGATAGCGCCAAGGCCCCCATTCGAGCAGCACGTCGCGCAGGAAGATCACTACCAGCGTGCCGAACACCGCGCCTTCGGCGCGGCCGATGCCGCCGATGGTGATCATGGCGAGGCCGAGCAGCACGGTCTGGAAGTCGAAGATCGAATAGGCGACGCCGCGATACTGCGCCGCGTAGAACCCGCCGATGAAGCCGAGCGCCACCGAGGTCAGCAGGAAGATGGTGATGCGCGCCCGCTTGTAATCGACACCGGCGGCGGCCGCGAACGCCTCGTGCTTTTCCGGCGCCATCCGCAGCACGCGGCCGAGCCGCTTGCCGTTGATGAAACGGAAGACGAATAAGGCAGCGATCAGCAGCGCGAAGGATGTGTAATAGGCGACGACGGATTGCGTGTGCGGCGCCCAGCTCTGGCTGATGAAGGAGTCCGCGCCGTACAGACCGCCCGATGCCGCGCCGAACTGCTTCGAGGTGGTGAAGAACACCCGGAATAGTTCGTTGAGGCCCAGCGTCAGCAGCGCATAATAGAAACCGTCGAGCCGCAGCGCCGGCAACGCGATCAACAGCCCGAACACCAGTCCGATCGCCGCGCCGATCGGCGGCATGGCGTACCACGGAACGCCGTACTTCACCGACAACAGCGAGGTGATGAAGGCGGCGGTGCCGACGACCGCATAGGTCGCCAGCGAGAAGATCGAGGCGGTGCCGATGATCAGCGTCCAGCACACGTTGATCGCGGCGAAGATGCCGAACGTTGCACCGGCCGTCAGCAACGCATTCATCTGCGCCTGCGGGAACAACGCCGGTGCAATCAGCAGCAGCAGGAGCGACAGCACCCAGTAGATCGGCTTGCGATCGAGGATGCGCTTTTCGGCCACCGCGGTCTTGCGGTTGTACAGTCCCTTGATCGCCAGCAGGTTGCGGCGCGTCGGCCAATAGCGCAGCCGGTTCCAGGTTCGCGCGCCGTGGTTGCCCCAGATGATGAAGTATTTCAGCCGGCCGACCGGGTGGGTCGGTACTTTGAACGTGGTGTTTGCGCGCCAGACCGAGCGCGGATCGGGGACCGGGATGGTCGGCGCTTCGGCATTGCCCGTCGCGGTGCCCCACGCGGCCAGCGGATTCGTCCAGGTCGTTTCGCTACGCGGTTGCTCGGTCATGCTCATTGCTCGCGGGCTTTGTCGACGATGCCGGAGATGCCGCGCGGACGGACGATCAGGATGAGGATGATGACGAGGAACTGGGTCATCAGCACGTATTGGCCGCCGAGGAATTTGTTGGTCAGCGCTTCGACCAGGCCGAGCAGGATGGCGGCAATCACCGCGCCCTGCACCGAGCCGAGCCCGCCGCACAGCGCGATCGATACGCCCTTGATCA
>NZ_BADD01000648.1 GCF_000333455.1 Rhodopseudomonas sp. B29 | reverse complement strand
ACGTCGGGATGGTCCTCGGATTCGGCGAGAACGCGGGCGATGACGCGACGCTGCTCCGTCATGCGCATGCCGGTGCGGGCGCAACGCGCTTCGATATTGGTAGCCTTGGTGTCGGACATCGGAGTCGCTTTACGGTTGAATCGGCCGGGAATCTGCACTTGTTCTGCCACTGCCGGCGGGTCAGGACAAGTCGCGACGCATTATCAATGCGTTCAATTGTGCGCCGTCGGGCTGACGGTAATAGCGCTCGCGCCGTCCGACCACGGAAAATCCGGTACCGTCATAAAGGCGTCGCGCCGGTTGATTGTTTTCCTCGACCTCGAGGAAGACCTTGGTGACGCCGCGGCCGGCGAGATGGCCGAGATGCGTCACGAGTAGTTGGCGCGACAACCGCCGCCCGCGCCAATTCGGCGCGATGGCGATCGACAGGATCTCGGCCTCGTCGGCGCCAATTCGCGATGCAACAAAGCCGATAATCCTGCGTCCGATTCGCAAACGATGGACCAGCGTATTGCGCTCGCTGATCAGATCGGCGAACTCCTGCTCGTCCCAGCCGCGATGAAACGACACCGCGTGCAGCGCAGCCAGCTTCGGGCAGTCGCGCAACGTCGCCGGCTCGACGGTCGCTTCGGCGTAGCCCCAGAACTCGGAGAGCCACGTCATCATGCAGCGGGCTGTTCCGCATGGGCGAGCTGATTGCTCGGCGGCTTGGCGTCCGGAGGACGCAGATACAGCGGCCGCGCCGGCGCGGATTGCGGCGTCGCCGCGGCACCGAGCCAGGCGACCCAGCCGATATCCGGCGCGCCGTGCTGATCGACGACGAGCGGCGGCGGTGTCAACGCCGGCCATCGCGCCGCAACGAGCTCTGCCGCGTTGCCGACCAGACGCGGAGCGCCGGCGCGCGCCGCCTCGACGGCTTCGTCGACCGAACCGACGCGCGGCCGCACGATGGCCTCACCATTGCCGGCGACGAGTTGATAGTAGACGTGGTCGTGGCGTGCATCGATCACCGACAGGATCGGCGTCTCGTCGCCTTCGCGCACGTAAGGCGCCGCAAACGCCGACAGCGTGGTGACGCCGACCACCGGCTTGGCGGCCGCCAGCCCGATGCCGCGCGCTGCAGAGAGTCCGACGAGCAGCCCGGTGAAACTACCAGGTCCGGTGGTGACGACGATGCGGTCGAGCG
>NZ_BADD01000649.1 GCF_000333455.1 Rhodopseudomonas sp. B29 | reverse complement strand
GCGGGCCATGATCGGATTGCGGCTCGGGCCCCGACCGCACCACCGCATCGCCGAATGTCGAGGAGGCGCGGCAGAATTTGAACGGGCTGGCGCCGTCGACCGCGCAGCGCGTGCTCGGCTTCTGGCGGCTGCGTCAGTCCGCCGAATAGGCCTTCGATTTAATTCGGCAGCCGGCGGAAGCGCAGATAGTTGGCCTTGCGGCCTTCCCGTTCAGCTTTGCGACCGTAGCGGGTCATCGTGTAGTTCGGCCACGGAAGACGCCAATCGTCGGCGCGCTGCGCCGTCCAATCGAACTCGGCAGCGCGGATCAGATGCGCCAGGGTCCACGCGTTGTAGCCGTCGATGTCGCTGACGAAGCGGAACTCGCCATCCGGCACCAGCACCCGCGCCATCGCGCCCACCATCTCGTCCTGCACGAAGCGGCGCTTCCAGTGCCGCCGCTTCGGCCACGGATCGGGATGAATGAGATCGATGCGCTGTAGTGAATCTTGCGGCAGCCATGCGAGGAGCGCCGCCGCATCCCCGGCAAACAGGCGGATGTTGCTGACATTGGCGGCTTCGATCTGAGCCAGGATCTTGGCCATGCCGTTGACATAGGGCTCGGCGCCAATGAATCCGGTGTCCGGATGCGCGAGTGCTTCGGCAATCAAATGCTCACCACCGCCGAAGCCGATCTCGAGCCGCACCGCATTGGCGGGCGGATCGAAGAGCTCTCCCAAATCAGTCGGGGCGGGCTGCGAGATATCCACCGAAAGATGCGGAAGCAGGTGCGCAATCAGCTCGGCTTGATGATTGCGAAGCTTGTGACCTTTGCGCCGGCCGAAAAAAGCACCGTGCCCGCGCTCGCCAGCTGATTCGCCACTCATCGACTCGCCTGCAGACGAGTGATCATTATTGATCATATTCGCACTAAACTCCGCGCGCCGACATGCAAGGCCTGTTTACCATGCAACGACATCTCGCGTACCGAATGTGTCTAGGTATTTCGCCCGGGAAAGCCACACGTGTGTCACGCGGGACACAGCCGCAAACAAACAGCAATCCGGTTCAGGATACCACGTCGTATCGCGGCGGACTGGGGGTTCCGGTCCTCTCGTATCGGGACCGGAACGCTTACTGACCGTCCTTGGCCTGCGCGCTCGGATCGCGTGCGGCGATCTGTTCGACCAGATCGACGATGCTGCGGCGAAGCTTGGAATCGCTGATCCTGGTGAAAGCGCGCGTCAGCGCCAAACCTTCGGAAGTAGCGAGAAAATCCGAAACGTAGGACGGCGACGGCGCTTCGGCGAAACCACCGGCGCCATTGGCCAAACCACCGCTCGGACCGCCTTCGAACAGGAAAGACACCGGCACCTGCAGTACTTCGGCAATCTGCTGAATACGGCTGGCACCGACCCGATTGGTGCCTTTCTCGTATTTCTGCACTTGCTGAAAGGTCAGCCCCAGCGCCTCGCCGAGCTTTTCCTGACTCATACCCAGCATAATCCGGCGCATGCGCACACGGCTGCCGACATACTTGTCAACCGGATTGGGCGCTTTGGTCGACATTCCACTTACTCCTCAGGCACGTGCAGTCGCTAACTGTTAGCGAATGCGGTTGGAATACGCCTTAAATATCGGAGCCGTCAAATGCCTTGGGGAGCTAACAAGCGTCGGCGTTAATGATGACCGACGTCAATTCGCGAGTTGCGCGAGTGCGTGTTTGCTTGAACTTAATCTCCGGTTGCGACGGACACGCTGCGCAATATCACGAGGGCGACCGGCGTCCACGTGATATTACAAGCATCATGGCGAGTGCAACCATCAGGGCTGCCGGAAGATCGCGCACACGGGCGTAAACAGTAGGCGGAAGCGGCGCCGGCAGGCCCGAATCGAGCACGCCCTCGACGCCGAGACCGAGCCGCGCGACGATGCGGCCGACCGGATCGATAACTGCAGAAATGCCCGTATTGGCTGCCCTAACGAGCGGTAGCCCCTGTTCGATCGCACGCATGCGCGCCTGCTGCAGATGCTGATACGGACCGGTCGAATAGCCGAACCAACCGTCGTTGGTGATATTGAGCATCCAGCCCGGCCGGGCAGCGCGCGCATCGATCTCATCCGGGAAGATCGCCTCGTAGCAAATCAGCGGCAGCAAAGGCGGCGCGTTCGGCAGCTCGATATCATGGCGGACCAGGCCCGGCAGAAAAACACCCTGCCCCTTGGTAAGCTGAACGAAGCCCATCCTCTCCATGAGATTCCGGTAGGGCAGAAATTCCTCCGAATGGCACCAGATGCAGCTTGTCATAAACGGCCAGGATCGAGCCCTCGTGATCAATCGCGTACATGGAATTATAAGCCCGGGTAATACGACGCCCCTGCGGCGTATCCTGGGGTCTGACCGCTCCGGTGAGCAGAACGGTACCGCGGGGTAATAATTCGGCTATTTGCGCCATCGCGTCCGGCTCGCGCGACAGAAAGAACGGAAACGCCGATTCCGGCCAGATCAGCACCGAGACGTCGCGCACGCCGGTCGATTGCGGCCCGGTCGAGCGATCCGACAGCGTCAGATAGCGCCGCATCACGTCCGCCTTGGCGGAGTAGTTGAAGCGCGCGTCCTGTGGCAGATCCGGCTGCATGATACGTAGCCGGACCTTGTCGACGAGCTGCGTCGGCGCGCTTTGCAACCGGATGCCCCCGTAAATCGCCATCGCGGCGAGCGCGGCAACCCCCAGCGCCGGCGCCACCCACCGTCGCCGCGACTGTGGACCGCCGTCGAGCAGCACGACCGGTGAAGCAAAGATTGCGACGGCCAGAAAGGTCAGCCCCCAGATGCCCACCAGTGCAATCGTCTGCGCCAGCGCCAACGGCTCGGTCAGAGCGTAGCCGAAGGCATTCCAGGGAAAACCGGTGAGCAGATGGCCGCGCAGCCATTCGCCGACGGTGAGACTGACGGCGAGCGCCAGAACACGGAAGGCGTTTGGTGTCCACAACAGCCGCGCCAGCGCAAAGCCGAAGGCCGTGAACAGTGCCAGATAAGCCGGCAGTCCAACTATCGCGAATGGAAGCAGCCAGGCGAAAGTGTCTGCATCGACCAAGAAGGCGTAGCCGATCCAGTACAGNCCGGGCACGAAATAGCTAGGGCCGACCACCAGCCCGCGATGGCCGCGGCTGGTATGCCACCGCGCTTCCCGGCGCCAGCGCCATCGATCAGCCAGACAGCGACCGGAAAGGTGATGAACAGGATCGGCCAGGCGTTGAACGGCTCCATCGCCAGGGACGAGGCGGCGCCGGCCACTAAGGCGATCGCAGCACGCTTCCAGCCCCACGCCAGGATGATACTCGACGCGGCCCGGATCAGCACTTGCGGCAGCTTCACGGCGTATTGGCTCCGTCGCCCGATGGCGGGTTATCGCTGGGACTGGAACCGGCCTGCTGCGCCGAATCCGTGGCGGCTTCGCGGCGACGAGTCTCACGCATGCGCGGCGCGGGACGCTCCTTGCGCACGCCGATGCGCAGCCGCTTGACGCGGCGCGGATCGGCATCGAGCACTTCGATCTCGAAATTGCCCGGACCAGAAATCACTTCGCCGCGCACCGGCAGCCGGCCGACGTGATTGACCAAGTAACCACCCAGTGTCTCGACGTCCTCGCCGGCTTCGCCGGTGTCGAACTGATCGCCTATCATGGCGCGGACGTCGTCGAGCGCGGCGCGGGCGTCGGCGATGAACGAGCCGTCGGCCTGGCGCACGATCGACGGCGCTTCGGTGTTGTCGTGCTCGTCGTCGATCTCACCGACGATCTGCTCGACGATGTCCTCGATCGAGACGAGTCCATCGGTGCCGCCGTATTCGTCGACCACCAACGCCAGATGAATGCGCGCAGCCTGCATCTGTGCCAGCAGATCGATGGCACGCATCGACGGCGGCACGTAGAGCAGCTTGCGGATCAGGCCGGTTTCCGTGAGCGGCATCTTCAGATCGATCGCCCGCAGGTCCAGTCCTGCGGGGAGCGGCTTCTTACGCTTAGCGACCGTCGCGGGCGCTACTTGAGCACGCTCCGTCATGAAGGCGACGAGGTCGCGGATGTGGACGATGCCGACCGGATCGTCGAGCGTCTCGTTGTAGACGACGAGCCGCGAATGCGCCGCGCCCTCGAACAGTCGCATCAATTCGCCGAGCGTGATGTCCTGCTTGATCGCCACGATATCGGCGCGATGTACCATGACGTCGGCGATGCGGCGGTCGTGCAGGCCGAGAATGTTGCGCAGCATGGTGCGCTCGAGCGCCGAGAAGCCGGCGTCGTCGGGCGCCGACGTGTCGAGCACAACCTGCAGATCGTCGCGCACCGAACCCGGCTTCCAGCCGAACAGCGAGCGAATTGCGCGCATCAGGAAATTGCCCTGCAGCGGCCGCAGTACTTCGCCCTGATGCACCACCGCGGGCAGGTTGCTACGCCCATCCGCCGCTGGCGCGGGAGTACTTGGAGATCTGTCGCCGTCCGGCATGTCAGCTCACCCGATCCTGATCCGCATAGGGGTCCGGAATGCCGAGCTGCGCCAGGATCGCGCGCTCGGCCCCTTCCATCGCCTCAGCCTCGGCGTCGGTTTCGTGATCGTAGCCGACCAGATGCAGGAATCCATGGATCGCCAGATGGCTGAGATGATGCGCGAATGGCTTGGCCTCGTCGTCGGCCTCGCGGCGCACGGTCTGATAGGCGATGGCGATATCGCCGAGCATGCGCGGCGCATCGCCACGATCGCCGAACTCCGGCTGCGACGCTGGAAACGACAGCACGTTGGTGGGTTTGTCGAAGCCCCGATAGGACGCATTCAGCGCGCGAATACCGTCGTCATCGGTCAGCATCACGGCGAGTTCGGCCGCGCCCGTCTCGGCATCGACGGCAGCGGCAGCAGCCGCGATCGCACGCGTGACGATGGCTTCGGCGTCCGGCTCGGCGCTCCAGCACTCCGCCGAGACCAGCACCTCGGTATCTGGAAGTGGACTGTCTGAGGACGGACCGCTTGGCGAAATCATCTGTGTCATAGCAAGGCAATATCTGTCGGAGCGACAATCCGGCCGCCCGCAGGACCAAAAGTGGGCATCAGGCTCCGTTCGCCGGCTTGGGCGATCCTTCATAGGCGGCGACGATGCGCGCCACGAGTTCGTGGCGGATGACGTCGGTCGCGGCGAATCTCACCTGGGCGACGCCTTCGACGCCGTCGAGCAGGCGCAGGGCCTCGGCGAGGCCGGAAGTCGCACCGCTCGGCAGATCGACCTGGCTCGGATCGCCGGTGACGATCATGCGGGAGTTCTCGCCCAATCGCGTGAGAAACATCTTCATCTGCATCGAGGTGGTGTTCTGGGCCTCGTCCAAGATGATCGCCGCGTTGGTGAGCGTGCGACCGCGCATGAACGCCAGCGGCGCGATCTCGATCTCTTTGTTTTCCAGCGCGCGCTGGACGATGCGGGCATCCATCACGTCGTCGAGCGCATCGTAGATCGGCCGCAGATAAGGGTCGACCTTCTCGCGCAGATCGCCGGGCAGAAAGCCCAGTCGTTCGCCGGCTTCGACCGCCGGGCGCGTCAGGATGATCTTGTCGACTTCCTTGCGCTCGAACAGTTGCGCGGCGTGCGCCACCGCAAGCCAGGTCTTGCCGGTGCCGGCCGGGCCGACGCCGAACACCAGTTCGTGGCGCTTCAGCGCGCGGATGTAAGAGTCTTGCGCGGCCGTGCGTGCACGGACCGGCCGCTTGCGCAGATTGATCGCCTCGAACGCGCTCGATGACGGCTGCTTAGAGTCGAATTCGAACAGCGAGCCCTGTGCGATCACCGCGCGGATGGCGCCTTCGACGTCGCCCTGCGCCAGATCGCTGCCGGACACAGCCTGCTTGTAGAGATTTTCCAGGACGCGGCGCGCGGCGTCGCAGCCCTCGCGGGTGCCGGCGATGGAGATGTGGTTGCCGCGGGAATCGACGATGACGTTCAGCCGGCGTTCGATCAGCGCCAGGTTCTGCCCATAGGGCCCGACCATCGCCGAGGCCGCGCGATTGTCATCGAAGTCGACCATGACCTGGGCTTCGGCCTGAGAGTCGCGGTCGGGCTTGCGTCGGGACACGAGAAAGGGCGAATCCGATGCGCTTTTTGCCAAAGGCTCAGGCTCCGGTAGCGGCCAGGGGGCGGGCGGGCGACGCGATGGCGAGTTCGCCGAGCAGGCTGTAGCGCTCGAGGCTGTCGACGCGGACCGGCAACACCTGACCGATCAGGCTTTCCGGTGTCATCGCATCGCCGGGAAAGACGTGTGCAGGCTGGAGATAAGCGGTTCGGCCGACGATCTGGCCAGGCTTGCGGCCGGCGCGTTCGAACAGCACGTCCACGGTGCGACCAATGGCATCGCGGTTGAAGGCCGCCTGCTGAGTGTCGATCAAGTGCTGGAGCCGCTCCAAACGCTCGTCCATGACCGCCGTCGGCACCATCTCCTGCATTTCCGCCGCGGGCGTGCCGGGCCGCGGCGAGTACTTGAACGAATAGGCGCCAGCGTAACCGATTTGTGTGACCAGCGCGAGTGTGGCGGCAAATTCCGCGTCGGTTTCACCCGGAAACCCGACGATGAAATCCGACGTGAACGCAATTTCCGGCGACGCCGACCGGAACCGGTCGATCACGCGGCGATAGTCGTCGGCGCTATGCTTGCGATTCATTGCGGCGAGGATGCGGTTGGAACCCGACTGCACCGGCAGATGAACGAGCGGCATCAGCGTCGCAAGATCGCGGTGCGCGGCGATCAGCGTGTCGTCGACGTCGTTAGGATGGCTGGTGGAATAGCGCAGCCGGACGATGCCGGGGATTTGTGCGAGCCGCACAAGTAGCCTGCCGAGCGTCCAGGCGCAGCCGTCCGGGCCATCGCCATGATAAGCGTTGACGTTCTGACCGATCAGCGTGACCTCGCGGACGCCGTGATCGGCGAGCCGCTCGACATCGGTGATGATCGCGCTCACAGGCCGCGAGACTTCGGCTCCGCGCGTATACGGCACCACGCAGAAGGTGCAGAACTTGTCGCAGCCCTCCTGAACGGTGACGAACGCCGAGATGCCCCGCGCTCGGATGTTTCGCTCTGACGGCTGCGGCAGCGACAAAAACTTGTCCTCGACCGGAAACTCGGTTTCCAGCGCGCGGCCGGTTCGTTCAGCTTCGGCGAGCAGCCGCGGCAGATGGTGATAACTCTGCGGCCCGACAACGACATCGACCACCGGGGCGCGGCGGACGATCTCTTCGCCCTCGGCCTGTGCGACGCAGCCGGCCACCGCGATCTGCATGCGGCGGCCGTCCTTCGCCGCCTCGTCGCGCGCCATCCGCAGTCGGCCGAGCTCGGAGTACACCTTCTCGGAGGCCTTCTCGCGAATGTGGCAGGTGTTGAGGATGACGAGATCGGCGTCCTCGGCCTGCGCGGTCTCGACGAAGCCCTCGCCCGCCAGCACGTCCGCCATCCGCTGGGCGTCGTAGACGTTCATCTGGCAGCCATAGGACTTGATGTGCAGCTTGCGCGGCTCGGCCATTGATCCCGTGAGGTGCGAACAAAAAGAGCGCCACATCGGGGCGCGCCGCTGAATTATAGAGGAAACCGGGCGAAATCCAGCCGCGGCGCCGTCGGCAGTTCGGCCCCGGCTTCACAAAGCCGGCAATTCCGACAAAAAATCAGGCAGTTGCCGCATGTCGGCGAAAATCGCCGCGGCTCCGGCACGGCGCAGCCGCTCGGCGGTTTCGGGCCCGCAATGGCTGCCGCCGGTGAAGCCAAGCACCGGCATGCCGGCGGCCCGGGCGGCCAGAACCCCAGGTTCGGAATCCTCGATCACCACGCAGGCGGCCGGAGCCACGCCCATCCGACCGGCTGCAAGCAGAAACAGATCCGGAGCCGGCTTGCCGTGCACGACCTGCTCGGCCGAGAACAGATTCGGTGCCAGCCGATCGATCAGCCGGGCGCAGGTCAGCGCCGCGGCGATCCGCGCGAGCGTCCCGCTGGAGGCGACACACACCGGCTGGTCGATGCGATCGAGCGCGTCAGTGATGAACGGCACCGGTTGCAGCGAGGCTTCGAAGGCGGCGATCAGCTCAGCGTGGAGCTCGGCCTCGAAGTCATCGCCGAGACCGCGACCGAGTTCGTCCTCGATCTCGTGCCGCGTCTGCCGGCCGGAACGGCCGAGGAAACGCATCGCGACTTGTTCGGTGGTGATTGGATAGCCACGCCGCGTCAACACCTCCGCATGGACGCGGCAGGAAATCGGCTCGCTGTCGACCAGCACGCCATCGCAATCGAAGATGATGAGATTGCAG
>NZ_BADD01000650.1 GCF_000333455.1 Rhodopseudomonas sp. B29 | reverse complement strand
TCCTTCGCTTCTTGGTGTCGGCCGACGCCATGTCGATCGGCGGCACCCCGATGTCGGTGACCTGGTAGACGAACCATTCGGTGCCGCTGGTGCCTTGGCCTTGGCCGAAGCCCTCCTTCGGCGTGCGGAACACCGCGGCGACCACGCCGCCCGGAATGCCCGACGAAGCCGTCTCGCGCTTCAGCCCGGTCGCGGTTTCGACCTTGACGCCCGCCGGCGCCACGTCGGCGAGCTTGCCGGTGGTGCCGAGCTTCTGCACCAGCTCGGCTGCCATCGTCCGCAGCCGGCTGGTCACCTGTTCGGCGCGCCAGCGGGTCTCGACCTCGGCCTTGACCTCGTCGAAGCTGCGCTCGTGCGCCGGCGTGATGCCCAGCACGTCGTACCAGACAAAACCGTTCTGGAAGCTGATCGTGTCGGTATCGACACCGACATCGCTGTTGAACACGGAGCTGGTCAGGTCGAGGCCCTGCGGGATGCCAGCGACCGGCTGGCCGTTCGGCGCCTTGCCGGAGCGATCGATGGCATCCACCGTGACGGCGTTGAGGCCGAGCTGCTTGGCTGCGTCGATGACGCTGGCGCCGCCGCCGCGGGCGTCTTCCATCTTGTCGTGGAGATCCTGAACCTGCTTGCGGGCGCGATCGAGCGCGATCTCGCGTTTGATCTGCGGCGCCGCGGCGGCGAAGTCTGGCTCACTACCGGGTTCGATCTTCGCGACCTTGAGCAGCACCGTGCCGAACTGGCCCTGCACCGGCTGGCTGACTTCACCTTGGGGTAGCGAGAACGCCGCATTGGCGACGGCCGGATCTAGCATGTCAGCCTTGGTGACGAGGCCGAGGTCGTAGTCGCCGGGCTTCTGTCCGCGCTCCTTGGCGAGGTCCTCGAACGACGTGCCTGCAGCGATCTTGTCGCGCGCCGCCTTGGCTTCATCGGCGTTCGGGAACGACATCTGCAGCACGTCGCGCTTCTCGGGCGTGGCGAGCTTGTCCTTGCGCTGATCGAACACCGCACGGGCATCGGCGTCGGAGACGTCGGTCCATTTGGCGAGCGACTCCGGCGTCAGCACGACGAACGAGACCTTGCGATATTCAGGTGCCAGGAACTGGGTCTTGTGGTCGTTGTAGTAGCTGGTCAACGCTTCGGCAGAGGGTGGATCGATGGTGCCGACCTGGGCGTCCGTCAGCTTCAGATAATCGATGCTGCGCTGCTCGTTCTGATACTGGCTCATCGCCTGCAGCAGCGTCTTCGACGGCTCGAGGCCTTCGGTGATGGTCCCGGCGATCTGGCGGCGCAAAGCGACGCGGCGCTGTTCGGCGATGTAGCGCTGCTCGGTGTAGCCGAATTGGCGGATCAGCTGCTGGAAGCGGTTCGGGTCGAACTGGCCGTTGGTGCCCTTGAAATTCGGGTCCTCCAGAATCGTCTTCATCGTCGACGCTTCGGTCTGGCCGAGGCCGAGCCGCCGCGCGTCTTCGTCGAGCGCGGCTTCGGCGATGGTCTGCTGCAGCACCTGCTGGTCGATGCCGAAGCTGCGCGCCATGTCGGGCGTCAGCGGCCGGCCGAACGAACGGCCGATCTGCTGCAGACGATCATTGTAGGTCTGGCGGAATTGCTCGGTGGAAATCTCGGTGTGGCCGACCTTGGCCAATGTGGAGCGGCCGAAGCCGCGGAAGATGTCGGCAATGCCCCAGACGCCGAAGCTGATGATCAGCACGCCCATCACCACACTCATGATGGTCTTGCCGACCCAGTTCGACGAGGCCTTGCGCATTCCACGAAGCATGAAGCAGTCACTTTTCGGCAGGAGGGAACCGGCAGCGCCGAGCTGGCGCGCGGCGCGCAAATTAGCGTCGCCTGTTTGAAAAGCCACCATAAAATGCCGGTCCGGGCGCGGCAATCGGCGGCGATGTCACGCGGCTCCCGCGCCAGCGCCTTGGATCCAGCCAGTTCGCAATGCGACGCAGCGGCGATGCTTGGTGCGGCGAAGTGGTCAGCTTGAGCAATGCAACCGGCTCTGCTAGCCAACCGGCAGATCCCCTCACGAGAGAGCGCTCATGCCGGGCCCAGCCGTTCGTCCCTTGATTGCCGGAAATTGGAAGATGAACGGTCTGAGCGCGTCACTGACCGAGTTCAGTGCCATGCTGAAGGGCGCCGGCGATCTGCCGTCATCGGTCGATCTGC
Organism: Rhodopseudomonas sp. B29; assembly: GCF_000333455.1. Classification (GTDB taxonomy): domain Bacteria; phylum Pseudomonadota; class Alphaproteobacteria; order Rhizobiales; family Xanthobacteraceae; genus Rhodopseudomonas. Next base: position 2,183 of record NZ_BADD01000650.1, on the reverse strand, counting down.
TGGTTTGCCCGCCCGCGACCCTGCTGGCCGGCTTTGCGCAGACGCTGGCCGAAAAGTCGGCGCAGCGTGTCGGCATCGGTGCCCAGGATTGTCACACCGAGGCCTCCGGCGCCCATACCGGCGACATTTCGGCCGAAATGCTCGCCGACGCCGGCGCTTCGGCCATCATAGTCGGCCACTCCGAGCGCCGTGCCGATCATGGCGAGACCAACACCATTGTCCGGCAGAAGGCCCAGGCGGTGTGGCGTGCAGGGCTGCTGGCGATCGTCTGCGTCGGCGAGACCCAGGGTGAGCGCGACGCCGGCCATACGCTCGACGTCGTCGCCGGCCAGCTCGCCGGCTCACTGCCAGACGGTGCTACAGCGGCGAATCTGGTTGTGGCCTATGAACCGGTCTGGGCGATCGGCACCGGTCGCACCCCGACCGCTGCCGATGTCGAGGAAGTTCACGGCTTTATCCGCAAGACCCTGGTCGAGCGTTTCGGCGAGGCTGGCGAGGGGATGCGGCTGCTTTATGGCGGCTCGGTCAAGCCGTCCAACGCCCGCGAATTGATGGCGGTGGCGAACGTCAACGGAGCCCTGGTCGGCGGCGCCAGCCTCAAGGCTTCCGATTTCCTTGCGATCGCCGCTGGCTGCCCCTAGCTAAGCCGGCGAAACCGGTCGATCCGGCGGCGGTTCTGTCGCCGGCGGGGGTGACAATTCCCGGCTCGCCGTGTAGACACCGCGCCAAATCGATGCTCCCGCAAGCCTGACGCGCGCCGCCTGTCGGCTGATCCCGGCTTGCGATGGAAGGAACCCATGCAGACTGTCATCATCGTCATCCACCTGATGTTCGTGCTCGGCCTGATCGGCACGGTGCTGCTCCAGAAGTCGGAGGGCGGCGGGCTCGGCGTCGGCGGCGGCGGTGGCTTCATGTCGAGCCGCGGCACCGCGAACCTGCTGACGCGGACGACGGCGATCCTGGCGGTCGGGTTCTTCGCCACCAGCCTGCTGTTGTCGTGGCTGGCGAGCTACAATCGTCAGCCGGCCTCGATCGTGCCGGAGCTGCCCGGCCAGCAGTCGCCGGCCACCCCGCTGCCGCCGATCTCGCAAGGCGGCGGCGTGCTCGACACGCTCAAGCAGGTCGACAAGCAGCAAAATCAGGCGGCCCCGGCGCCCGCGCCCGGACCGCAGGTGCCGCAGTCGCAATAACGCAACGCGGCCATGCTCAGGAGAGGTTGTGATGAAGCTTCACATCTCTCCGACAACAATCTGACAGCGCTGGGAATTCCAGCGTAATCCACAGCCTCTGGAAAAACCCCCGGCGGCGTCGAATCGCTTTGGCGAATCGATCGCGGGGCCTTAAAGGTAAAGTCCCATGGCGCGGTATATTTTCATCACCGGCGGCGTGGTCTCCTCGCTCGGCAAAGGTTTGGCTTCGGCGGCACTAGGTGCGCTGCTGCAGGCGCGTGGCTACAAGGTCCGCCTGCGCAAGCTCGACCCCTATCTCAACCTCGATCCGGGGACGATGTCGCCGTATCAGCACGGCGAAGTGTTCGTCACCGACGACGGCGCCGAGACCGATCTCGATCTCGGCCATTACGAGCGGTTCACCGGGCGGCCTGCGACCAAGCAGGACAACATCACCACCGGACGGATTTATCAGGATATCCTGACCAAGGAGCGCCGCGGTGATTACCTGGGCGCGACCATTCAGGTGGTCCCGCACGTCACCAACGCCATCAAGGACTTCATCGTCAGCGACAACGACGGCTACGATTTCGTGCTGGTCGAAATCGGCGGCACCGTCGGCGATATCGAAGGCCTGCCGTTCTTCGAGGCGATCCGCCAGATCAAGAACGATCTGCCGCGCGGCGACGTGATCTACATCCATCTGACGCTGCTGCCCTACATCCCGAGCGCCGGCGAGCTCAAGACCAAGCCGACCCAGCACTCGGTGAAAGAGCTGCGTTCGATCGGCATCCAGCCGGACATTCTGCTGTGCCGCACCGACCGGCCGATCCCGAAGGAAGAGCGCCGCAAGCTCGGGCTGTTCTGCAACGTCCGCGAAAGCGCGGTGATCGAGGCGCGCGACGCCGACAGCATCTATGCGGTGCCGGAGGCGTATCACGCCGCCGGGCTCGACGACGAAGTGCTGGCGGCGTTCGCCATTGCCGCCAAGGAGCCGCCGCATCTCGATCGCTG
>NZ_BADD01000651.1 GCF_000333455.1 Rhodopseudomonas sp. B29 | reverse complement strand
ATCCATTTCACCGGCCGGCCACAGGCGCGGGCCGCGGCGGCGATCAGTACGATATAGGGAAACACGCCCTGCTTGACGCCGAAGCTGCCGCCGGAATCCGGCGGCGTGCGCAGTCGTAGCCGGTTGCCAGGTACTTTCAGCGCCCGCGAGATCACCGCGTGAATGCTGAACGGACCCTGGAAATTAGCCAGAATGTCGAACGCATTCTCTAGCGGATCGTAGGACGCCACCACGCCGTAGGTTTCGATCGGCGTGCAGGAATTGCGCGGGTAGCGAATGTCGATCGTGACGCGGCGTGCCGACGCGAACGCCGCCTCGGGATCGCCGTAGCGAAAGCGCCGATCGCTGGCGACGTTGGCGGGGAAGCCGTCGTGCAGCAACGCCGCGTGGGGCGAGATCGCCGCGACCGGATCGGTCACCGCGGCGCGAACCTGATAGCGCACATCGATCAGATCGACGGCGTCTTCGGCCTTGTAGCGGTCCGACGCCACCACGACGGCCACGGGTTCACCGACATAGCGGACGCGATCCACGGCGATGGGCCAGCACTCGACCGGCGCTTTGACGCCGACGACCAAGCTTGCGGTCGACGCCGTGATATCGGCGCCGGTGAGCACCGCAGCGACGCCCGGCGCCGCTTTGGCGGCGGCGATATCCATCAATGTGATATCGGCGTGGGCGTGAGGCGACCGAAGAATGGCGGCGTATAACGTGCCCGGCGCGACACCGAGATCGTCCATGAAGCGACCGCGGCCGGTCAGCAGCGCACCGTCCTCGACCCGCTCCAGCGAGCGGCCGATCCAGCCGGACTCCGGCTCGTGGCGATCTGATACTTGGGCGCTGCGGTTCATCCCGTGACCTTGACGACCGCGTTTTCTGTGACGCGTCGTCAGGCCTTTTCACGGGAGGCGCGCGGAACGGCCATACCGCCCGCTCTCACAACCTACCAAATCGTCTCATTCGACATGCTGCAGTGCCGAAGCGGTCAGTGTGCCAACCGCGACACCGCGCGGAACTCTCGGGGACTGACGCCGGTGTGATTGCGGAAGAACCGCGTGAAGTGCGCCGGGATATCGAAACCCAGCCGCGTGCCAATTTCAGCGATGTTGGCATTGCCATTCACCACCGCATCGACCGCACGCTCGAGCCGCGCCACATTGAGGTAGACGCGGGGCGGAACCCCCATCGAGTTCTCGAACAGTCGGAAGAAATGCGATCGCGAGACGCCGGCCGCCTTTGCGAGCGAACCGACATCGGCGTCGTAAGGCAAATCCGCCCGGATC
>NZ_BADD01000652.1 GCF_000333455.1 Rhodopseudomonas sp. B29 | reverse complement strand
CCACATGCGCCACGCCGGNCGCGCGCTCGGCACGGTGACGGCGTGGCACGCCCTTTGGCTTCGACGTCGTGCCCGAGGTGTAGAGCATGATCGACCAGGCATCGGCCGCCGCCTGCGGCTGCGCATCGGCGGCGGACGCTTGCAGAACTCCGTCGAGCGAGGCTACGCCTTCAGTCGCAGCGACGCCGACGCCAATGCGGCAGAGTCCGCTCGCGACCTGTGATTGGCTCACAGCTTGCTCAGAGACGTCCTGATAAACGACGCCCTTGGCTTCGGAATTCTCCAGATAGAAGTCGATCTCGTCGGCCTTGGCACGCCAGTTGACCGGCGTGATGATCAGCCCGGCGAACTGGCAGGCCCAATGCATCGTCGCGGCTTCCCAACGGTTTTGCAGGACGGTCAGGATATGATCGCCGGCCTTGAGTCCGAGCTGATCGAACGCCGCCACCACGGCGGAAATCTTGCCGTACCATTCCTGATAGCTGAGGTGCAGATCGCCGTCGGCGATCGCCAGCGCATGCGGATCGCGCGCCACGCTCCCCAAGAAACTGGTGCCGAGATCAAGCATGGCTGCTGTCGAACTCCACGGATTGCGAGGCCAGTTCCGCGGCGGCATCGAGTGCCGCGCGGATGATCGGCGTGTAGCCGGTGCAGCGGCACAGATGGCCGCTGAGCAGGTCGCGGATCTGAGCTTCGTCCGGCGCCGGGTTGGCGCGCAGAAATGCGTCCAGCGACATCAGGATGCCGGCGGTGCAGAAGCCGCATTGCAAAGCATGATGGCGGCGGAACGCGGCCTGCAGCACCGACAGCCGATCCGGCGCGATCGCCAGGCCTTCGACGGTGCGGACGTCGCAGCCCTGGACCTGCACAGCGAGCGTCAGGCAGGCGCGTGTCATCATGCCGTCGACCGTGACGGTGCAGGCTCCGCAAACGCCGTGCTCACAGCCGACGTGAGTCCCGGTGGCGCCAAGCTCGTGGCGCAGGAAATCGGTCAGCAGCATGCGCGGCTCGGCCTCGCCGCGAACCGGCTTGCCGTTGAGCACGACGTCGATCGCGTGCCGCTGGTCCGAACTCATCCGAGGCATTGCGTCGCCTCCTCGATCACTTGGCGGCCGACGCGGCGGACGAGTTCGCGGCGATAGCGCGCCGTCGCATGCGTGTCGCTACGCGCGTCGACCTCGTAGGCGAACGCGTTCAGCGCATCGTCGAGCGCGCTGCCTTCGAGGCGCGGCCAGTCGCGCGCTTCCGGCTGGTCCGAGACGCCGCCGACAGCCAGGCGGATATTGTTGCTATCAACGATCGCCGCGCAGGCGACCAACGCGAAGTCGCCATGCCGCCGCGCGACTTCGCGAAAGCCGTAGCCACGTCCGGCGACCACCGGAAACGACACCGCCTCGATCATCTCGTCATCACTCCGCGCGGTGTTCATCATGCCGGTGATGTAGTCGTCGGCCGTGACGCGGCGCTTGGCCTTGGCACTACGCAGATGCACGGTGCCGCGCAGCGCGATCAGGCACAGCGGCAGTTCGGCGCTGGGATCGGCATGGGCAATCGAGCCGCACACCGTGCCGCGGCTGCGCGTCTGCGCATGCCCGGTCCACGGCAGCGCCTGGGCCACCAGCGGAATCTTTAATCTCAGAGACTCCCAACCAAGTAGCTGTGCCTGGCGTACACTGGCGCCGATGACCACTTCGCCTTTGGCCTCATCAATCTGCGCCAGCGGCGCGATCCGCATGATGTCGATCAGCAGCTTGGGCCGCGCCAGCCGCATGTTGAGCATCGGCATCAGGGACTGCCCGCCGGCGATGATGCGGGCGTCAGCGCCCTCCTTTTCGAGTGCGGCCAGCACCTCGTCGCGCGTCTCGGCACGCAGATAATCGAAGGCGGCGGGCTTCATGCGCGCCTCCCGAACAGGGCGCGCAACCGCGTCCACAGACCCGACGGCGGCGCTTCGCCACCGGCGTGGCGGGCCAGCGCGAGGAAGAACTGGCCGATGATGACGCGCGCGGCGCCGTCGAGTAGCCGGCCGCCGATGCTTGCGACCTTGCCGCCGATGTCGGCCTGATAGGTGTAGCTGACCAGTGTGCCATCGCCGTCGGGCGTCAGCGTGATGCGGCCCTCGCCGCCGCCGAAGCCGAGTGCGCCTTCGGCCGAACCGGAGAGCGTCACCGCATGCGGCGGATCAAGATCGGACAGCCGCACTTCGGCGCGATAGCGGCCCTTGACCGGGCCGACTCCAATGGTGACGTCGGCACGGAAATGCGTATCGGAGATTTTTTCGACGCCGTGGCTGCCGGGAATGACGCTGGCCAGCGTGTCGGGATCGAGCAGCATGTCCCACACCGCCGTCGGCGCCGCGGCGACGCGGGCTTCGCCCTCGCCTTGCAGCCCGCGGGCACCGGGCTTGCGCGCCGGCCGCTGCTGCTGCGCGCCGGCCGGCGCCGCGATCTCCTCGCCGTGGATGAAGGCGGCGATCTTCGCCGGCGTCAGCGGCAGCTCGATATTCGTCTCGCCGAGCGCATCCGCCACCGCATTGGCGATGCACACCGGCGTCGACATGCAGTTGCCCTCGCCGACGCCCTTGGCGCCGAGCGGCGTGAACGGCGACGGCGTCTCCATATGGATGATGACCGGCTCGGGAATCTCGGTCGAGGTCGGCACCAGGTAATCGGCGAAAGTGCCGCTGAGGAAACTGCCGTCGGGCGCGTAGGCGAACTCTTCGTACAGCGCGGCGCCGAGGCCTTGGCCGAAGCCGCCGCGGATCTGGCCGTCGACCATGCCGGGATGCAGAATTCGGCCGCAGTCGTGCATGGTGACGTAGCGGTCGATGCGCACCTCGCCGGTGGTGCGATCGATTTCGACGCCGCAGTAATCGAAGATGAAGCCGTGGCACAGCGACGAGTTGATGTGATCCTGATCGTCCGGCGCGGTGAGCTCCGGCGGCGTCCAGAATGCGGTCTCGCGGATGGTGTGGCCGATGTCTTCCGGCATCGAGCCCGGCGACCAGTGACTCAGCGCGGCGACTCGCGAGAACGGCAGCGAGTTATCAGGGTTGCTCTTCGAGCCGACCCGGCCGCGCACGAATACGATGTCGCCAGCGTCGACATTGAGCTGCGCCGCAGCAGTGCGCGCCAGCCGCGCGGCGAGTCGATCGGCGGCGATCTTGGCGGTGCCGGCGACCGCGGCGGCGAAGCGGCTCGCGTAGTTTCCGGACGCGATCGACCAGGCGTCCTTGGCGGTGTCGACCTCGGTGTTGACGCGCACGTCCGACGGCGCAATGCCGAACACGTCGGCGATCACCTGCGAGATCACCGTGCGGTGGCCCTGGCCCTGCGGCACCGAGGCGATGTGCACCGACACCGATCCGACCGGATCGATCGCCACCGTCGCTGTCGCCTGCGCGCCATTCTTGGGCCCGGCCTTGCGACGCTCGGCGGCGGTCAACACCGTGGTGATGTAGCCCATATTGGAGACGCTGGGCTCGACCACCGCCGCATAGCCGATGCCGTACAGCCGGCTTTCGGCGCGCGCCGTATCGCGGCGCCGCTTGAGCTCGGCGAGACCGCCGTCGCGGGCGCCGATCTCGAGACCGGCCTGGTAATCGCCGGAATCCAGCAACGCGCCCGGCGCGGTGCGATACGGGAATGCATCGGCCGGCACCAGATTGCGGCGGATGACCTCGAGCGGATCGAGACCGAGCTCGACCGCAATGCGCTGCACCAGGCGCTCCAGCGCATAGTACACCTGCGGGCCGCCGAACCCGCGGTTGAGGCCGGTGGGAGTCTTGTTGGTGACGACGACGCGATTGCGGACGGCAACGTGGCGAATATCGTACGCGCCGGTGAGATTGCCGTGCATCCGATACAGCGTCGCCGGCTCGGGTGCGCGCAAGTGGCACCGCAGTCCTCGACTTGATC